>JAGDBH010000009.1 GCA_017959135.1 Succinivibrio sp.
ATTAAATAAATTATATAAATCAGAGAGATATAGCATAGTGCGGTTGCTATAGAGGAAATAACCTTGCCGCCCCATAAAAGACACTGAGCCAGGAAATGAGGAGGAGTTCTTCCGCCCCAGGTGAAATAATGGCGGTACTGAGAAACACAGATATCCCATAAGGATGACACCATATCCTCGGTACCCTCGATTAGCTGATATCTGTAATCATTTGAATAATAAGGAATTAAAAAAGCAAAAATCGCAATAAAAGAGAACCAGAATAAAAGATAGATATTTGTTTTCAGTTGGAACATAACAAACTCGATATTAGTGTAAAATTACAGTAGACAAGTATAGATCAAAGTTTCAAATATTAGTAATTATGCAACTCAAAGACTTATTAAAAGCTGATATCAACATATCTTTTTCAAATTCAGTTAAACATATTGGCAATCTGAACATCACCGGAATCATCGGAACCATCGGTGCTATCTACGAAAAAAACGGTGGTCCATGCCTGGTAATCTGTGCAGATAACTTTGTTGCACAAAGTATTAAATCAACTTTGATTGCTGTACTTCCAAAGGTTAAGGTTGAATATCTTCAGGACTGGGAAACACTGCCTTACGATACCCTATCTCCTCATCAGGATATCGTCTCCTCAAGAATCAGTATTCTCTCAAGACTAAAATCATTTAAAAATGAAATAGTTGTAACAACTGTTCAGGCAATTATGCCTAGACTGAGTCCTGTAGACTATATCAAAGCCAACAGCTTCTCCATTTCAAAGGGTGATATCAGAGATATTCAGGAGATTCAGAAAGAGATGACATCCCACGGATATCTGAGAGTAGAACAGGTTCTGGCCCCAGGTGAGCTTGCCATCAGAGGATCTATTCTTGATATCTATCCTATGGGCTCCACCGTTCCATACCGAATTGACTTCTTTGATGATGAGGTTGATTCCATCAGAGTCTTTGATGTCGATACCCAGAGATCACTTGATAAAATTGACAGAATTGCCCTGCTTCCAGCTCACGAATATCCACTTAATGAACAGTCAATAAGTGTGTTCAGAAGCAATTACCGTGATGCCTTCATCGGAGCCAACTTTGCCTCACACTCTATTTATCAGGCAATATCCAGAGGAGCCATCCCTGCAGGTATTGAATACTACATGTCACTGTTCTTCAGCTCAATGAGCTCTATCTTTGACTATCTGACTGAAGACTACAGAATCATCACTGTAGATGATGTAAACAAGGCTGTAACCGAATTTGACGTTGAGGCACACAAGCGAGCTTTAGAATTTGCAGGAAATCCTGATCATCCTCCACTGCCAGTCTCAAAGGTATTCCTAAATCCACAGGAAGTTTTTGATAATTTAAAGAAATATCAATTAATTGAGCTTTATCAGAATAGCTTTGATGATGAGCAGATAGAAAAAAGAGGCTTTTATAACACTGATTACGTCAAAATTCCAGATATAAGCTATAACCGCCAGGAAAAGGAATCTCAGAACAGATTTATTGCCTTTGTAAGTGACTTTATAGATAAAGGCGGAAGAATTCTGATGTCAGCCATCTCTGAGGGACGCAGACAGAGTCTGAGAGAAACACTGCCTCGTGAAATCACTGACAGATACGGAATAAAGGCTGCATCCTCATTTGAGGATTTTCTCAATGCAAAAGATCCGTTCATGCTGACCCTGGCTCCTTTTGATGAAGGCCTGATTATTCCTTCAGTAAAGCTGTGCTTTTTAACTGAGAATGAAATTCTTGGCTACAAGGTTGTAAGAACCAGAAAGGTATCCAAGAACTCACAGATTTCCCAGGATACCATCATCAAGAACCTCTCCTCTCTAACCGAGGGTCAGGTTGTGGTTCACATTGATCATGGTATCGGCCGCTACCGTGGACTTAAGACCATGGAAATCGGAGGCATCAAGGGCGAGTATCTGACCATTGAGTATCAGAACGGCGATATGCTCAATATTCCGATTACCGCCCTGTCCAAGGTTGCAAGATACTCAGGCTCAGAGAATCCTCCTCTATCCCGCCTTGGCTCTGATACCTGGAACAGACACAAGCAGAAGGCTGTCCAGAAGGTTACCGATGTTGCAGCTCAGCTTCTTGATTTATACGCCAGACGCGAAGCCAGCAAAGGTACTAAATTTGAGGTTGATGAGAAGTCTCTCGATGAGTTTGCCTCAGGCTTTGGATTCGTGGAAACACCGGATCAGAAGGCTGCTATTGATAATACCCTGGCCGATCTTGCAAAAGAACAGCCGATGGATCGCCTTGTCTGCGGTGATGTAGGCTTTGGTAAAACCGAGGTTGCCCTAAGAGCAGCCTTTGTGGTTGCAGCCTCAGGCTCTCAGGTAGCCGTACTGGTTCCAACCACAATTCTTGCCGAGCAGCACTATCAGAATTTCCTAGAAAGATTTGCCGGAACTGCAATCACCATCGAACTGCTTTCCCGATTCAAGACAGCAAAGCAGCAGAAAGAAACCTTGGATAAGGTTGCTCAGGGAAGTGTCGATATTATTATCGGAACACACAAGCTGCTCTAAAAGGATATAAAATTCAAGAAACTTGGTCTTATCATCGTTGATGAGGAACATCGATTCGGTGTTAAGCAGAAAGAGAAACTCAAGGAGCTGCGTGCCCAGGTTGATCTTTTAACTCTTACCGCAACCCCAATTCCAAGAACCCTGAATATGGCCATGGAGGGAATGCGAGAGCTTTCAATCATCGCTACTCCTCCTGAGCACAGACTGGCGGTTAAGACCTTCGTAATGCAGAATTCAGATACCATTACCCGTGAAGCCATCATGCGTGAATTAAGACGTGGCGGACAGGTCTATTATCTGCAGAATGATGTTTCTACCATCTCTCATAGAGCTCAGCAGCTTGCCGCCCTGGTCCCAGAGGCTAAAATCGGCATTGGACACGGTCAGCTTAATGAAAAGGAGCTGCAGAAGGTTATGCGTGATTTCTACCATCAGCGCTTCAATCTTCTGTTATGTACAACAATCGTTGAGAACGGTCTTGATGTTCCAACAGCCAATACGATTATCATCGACAGAGCTGATATGCTCGGCTTGGCTCAGCTTCATCAGATCAGAGGTCGTGTCGGACGTTCTCATCATCAGGCCTATGCATACCTGTTCACACCTCCAAAGGAGCTAATCTCCAAGGATGCCAAGCTTCGTCTTGATGCAATCGCATCACTTGAGGAATTAGGCGCAGGCTTTGTGCTTGCAACTCACGATATGGAGATCAGAGGTGCAGGTGAGCTCTTAGGTGAAGAGCAGTCTGGCCAGATTGAGTCTGTAGGCTTCTCCCTATATTCAGAAATGCTTGAGGCTGCCGTAAAGGCACTTAAGGAAGGTCGAGAGCCATCTCTTGCCGAGCTTACCCTAAACGAGTGCGATATCGACCTGCATATTCCATGTCTTCTGCCATCGGATTTTATTGGTGACATTAACACCCGACTGTCCTTATACAAGAGAATTTCCTCCTGCTCTACACCGGATGAATTTGAAGATCTGAAAATTGAGATTATCGACAGATTCGGTTTTCTGCCACCCCCAGCAGTTAATCTTTTTGAGGTCTCATGGCTTAAAAAGATTGCAACCGACCTTGGAATCAAGAGAATCAATGGAGATGAGAAAGGCGGCATAATTGAGTTTAACAGTGATCATAAGATTTCAAATGAGTATCTGATAAAGCTTATGACCACATGTAAACACAATGAATACCGTATTACAGGACAGAGCACAATGCGCTACAATCTGCCGGAAACACCTGAATATCCAAGATTAAAGCTCTTAAAACAGCTGCTTCTGGCCTTCAGTGCAAACAGCTCCCTTGCTAAGTAAAAGTATCTCTAGAGGCGTACTACCAGTGCGCCTCCTGCCTTTAAGGAACCCTCAGAGTATTTATAGGAGAATAGAACCTCAGGTTCTTTTTCAAAGGATACTGCCCTGTCGGCCTCTTCTGCATTCAGATAGACTCTGATTCCGTTACGCTCATAGACAATAAATCTTCCTTCAGTCTGAACAAAGCGGTAGTCATCCCCCAGGAACTCGTGATTATCAAGTCTCATCCTAATCAGACTCTGTACCTGTCTGAAGGTTTCATCGCGGGATTTATCCTCGATGATATCCCATCTCATAGGATATCTGCAGTAAGGATCATTCTCCCCCTCCATAGCGATTTCTGTACCGTAGTAAATACAAGGTGAGCCAGGAAGTGTAGAGAGAATAACCAGCATCTGAATGAAATAATCGTAGCTCTTGACACGGGTATACATTCTGTCGATGTCATGACTGTCAAAGAGGTTAAAGATATTCTCATTAACCTGTTTCTGGTACATTGAATAACAGAAATTTACCGCATACTTAAAGTCATCCGCACTCTTAGTCTTATCAAGATAGAAATTGGATAGATTTTCAAGATATGGGTAATTCATTACAGAATCATATTCATCTCCCTGTAGATAGGAAGATGAATTTACCCAGATTTCACCTAAAAGGAAGATATCACTGCGGTAAGCCTTAAGCTCTGCATGCAGCTTCTTAATAAATGCATGGGAGATCTCGTTGCCGACATCGAATCTGATACCGTCGATATCCCACATATCAATCCACTTTTTGCAGACATTGACAAAATATTCCATAACCTCAGGATTATTGGTATTGAGCTTTGGCATGTTGTCGACAAAGGCAAAGGAATAGAATCTGCTGTCCTTGGTAGACTTATGGGTTATGGTGAAATTCTCATCGTCATTGATAAAGAACCAGTTGTAATACTTTGAATTTCTTTTATTTTCTACAACATCCTTCCAGGCAAAGAAGCCTAGGCCGCTGTGATTGAACACTGCATCAATCATAACCCTGATACCCAGAGAATGAGCCTTCTCAACAAGCAGTTTCAAATCAACATTTGAGCCGAAATTAGGATCAATATGCAGATAGTCATCAATGTTGTATTTATGATTACTGTCGGAGACGAATAAAGGATTAAAGTAAATACCGTTTACACCAAGCTCTTTAAGATACTCCAGTCGACTCATGGCGCCTTTAAGATTTCCGCCATAAAACACCTTATGACCAAAGGATGAAAGATCATCCCACTTACTTAGGCTGCCTTCAAAAGGAGCTTCATCTCTGCAGAACCGATCAGGGAAAATCTGATACCAGTAGGTATTCTCTACCCATTTAGGATGGACATTGATATCTGCCTCATTCATCCAGGCAAACTTGAAATACTCTTTAAAAATATTTTTTCTGAATTCTTCCTCACTGACGATTCCATTTTCCTGATAAACCATGGTCTCATTGTTTACGTCAGTAAGTCTGAAATAATACTGAAGTCTCTTGTATTTTGGCTTTACAGTTACAGAATAGATATACTCATGCTTAAGCTCATACTTAAGCTGCATCTCATATGGCTGACCATCCCACGGAGCTGAAGTTGAACAGCCGTTAAGATACGGATCCTCAGCATACAGAGTTACCTTCTTAATTGTCTTATTGGTTCTGATATTTACAATAAGCTCATCTTTGTTATAGGCATAGCAGTCATTAAAACCGCTGATGTGAGAAATTCCTTCAAATACCATATGTCCCTTTACGATTCTATCCTTCATTAAAGAAGAAAGACATCGCCTCCTATGTTGATTGTTCTGATATTGGCATTTTTAATTCTAGCAAAAAAAACGGACCTGATATTCCACAGATCCGTCTTTGTGATTACAGAAAATTAAACCTTAATTAAATGTACTTGAACTTAATCTCGGCAATCTTCTTTGACCATTCCTGAGGTCCGATGTGATGAATTGAGTTACCCTGAGAATCAACAGCAACAGTTACAGGCATATCCACAACCTTGTACTCACGGATAGCTTCCATACCAAGATCCTCAAATGCAAGAACCTTAGCTGACTTAATTGCCTTTGATACCAGGTAAGCTGCACCACCGGTAGCCATCAGATAAGCAGCCTTGTGCTTCTTGATTGAAGCAATAGCCTCAGGACCACGCTCTGACTTACCGATCATGCCGTATAGGCCGGTATCAGCAAGCATAGTCTCAACGAACTTATCCATACGGGTTGAAGTGGTTGGGCCTGCTGGACCTACAACCTCATCACCAACTGCAGGAACTGGGCCTACGTAGTAAATGAACTTCTTGTGGAAATCAACGCCGTCTGGTAGAGGCTTGCCTTCCTTGATTAAATCTGCAACACGCTTGTGAGCAGCATCACGTCCGGTCAGGATTGTGCCTGACAGTAATAAGGTCTCGCCCATCTTCCATGAAGCAATTTCTTCCTTGGTAATGGTATCAAGATTTACACGCTTAACATTTGCATCTGCACCACCAATCTCGATATCTGGATAATCATCAAGTGATGGTGGAACAAACTCTGCAGGACCTGAACCATCAAGAACAAAGTCAATATGACGGGTAGCTGCACAGTTAGGAATAATAGTGGTAGCCTTTGATACAGCGTGGCATGGGTAGGTCTTAACCTTAACATCAAGTACAGTGGTGATACCACCTCAGCCCTGAGCACCGATACCTCGCTTGTTGATCTAGTCATACAGCTCTAAACGCAGCTCTTCCTCAGCATTCTTAGGACCACGTGCGATCAGCTCCTGAATGTCGATAGGATCATTTAAAGCTTCCTTTGCAAGGATTGCTGACTTCTCTGGAGTACCACCAACACCGATACCGATGATTCCTGGAGGACACCAGCCAGCACCCATATGAGGGATCTCGCTTAATACGTAATCAACAACACTGTCTGAAGGGTTAAGCATACGCATGTGGGTCTTGTTCTCAGAACCGCCTCCCTTTGATGCGATTGCAACTTCAACCTTGTCGCCATGAACCATCTCGATATGAACAACGGTAGGAGTATTATCCTTGGTATTGATTCTCTTGCCCAGAGGATCGGTAAGAATTGATTTACGTAGAGGGTTGGTCTCATAGCAGTATGCACGACGGGTACCTTCGTCAACCATTTCCTGAATGGTCATATCACCTTCGAAGCGAACGTCCATACCAATCTTTACGAAGCAGGTTACAGCACCGGTATCCTGACATAGAGGACGCTTGCCGATTGCACACATTTTAGAATTTACTAAGATCTGAGCAATAGCATTCTTAGCTGATGGATTCTGCTCGATATCATAGGCATGCTTCATTGCCTTTAGGAAATCACGTGGGTGATAGTATGAGATATATTGAATCGCATCGCATACAGATTCAATAAAGTCTGCAGTTTTAATTAATGTTGTCATAGATGGTACATTCCTTGTATTTGTATACAAAAAGACTATCTAATTCTAATCCATTTTTTTTTCAATAAGTAGACTTAGTTAGCATTTATGTGGAAAATAGCTCATCTTAGAAAAAATAATTAAATTTATTAAACAAAATGGTGAGTTTACAGACACATAACATCACAAAAAAATGTGGTCACAGATAGTGTTTTGAGGTGATCATGAACACGCAAACGGTCTAGTATTTATCTTTGTTTTGATTAAATTAACCGAAATTTTGGGTTAAATCCCATCAACTTGTTGTCATAGCTCAAAAATTAACTAATAAAGTCAAAACAAATCTGCGCTAAGTCGTTATAATATATAAAAGAATAATAATTTGAGATTAAGAAATGCTAATAACAATTGCTGTAATCTTTGTACTTTTGGCAACCTTCCTGCTGATTATCATAAACATGTACAGTGATTATGTTTCACGTAGAGAACAGGATGCAAGACTGATTGCCAACAAAGCTAACAATATTATTGCAGAATGTGAGGAATTGTTACTGAATCAGTCACAGGTGGCTTTTTCAAAAACACTTGTGCTGGTACTTCATTACCGTATTATTCGTGCCCTACGCAAAAGAGCCATTGATCCTAAACGCAGAGAAGAA
>JAGDBH010000078.1 GCA_017959135.1 Succinivibrio sp.
GAATTAGGTTGTTTAGAAAAGACATCGAGAAACATCCTGTCAAATGACAGGATGTTTTGTTTCTGAAGGCTTTAAGATGCAAGCCAGGTTGATACAAGCTCCTCTGAGGCTTTTTTAGGATCGTCAGCAGAGGCTACAGCAGATACCACGAAAAAGCCGTCTACACCTGTCTTTTTAAGGGCAGGTAAATCTCTGGTCTTTACACCGCCACCAACCACAACCGGAATAGGACTGATTGAGGCCAGAGTTGTTAATTCATCAAAGGTTCTGGTTATAACAACACCGTTTTCATCCATTCCGCAGTCTGGCTTTGTTGAGGTTTCGTGCACTGGGCCTGCTCCAAAATAATCAATATCAGAAACATCCGTGCTCTGTACATACTCAATCAGTCTGGTTGGCGGAGCAGAAAGACCCACAATTGAATTCTCTCCTAAAAACTTTCTGCATACATGAACAGGAATATCGGACTGACCGACATGGATCCCATCAACCTTAATGCCCTCTTCTCTTGCAGCCAAAACCACATCCAGTCTGTCATCAACCAGAAGAGCCACGCTATCTGACTTACCAAGCTGTGAAATAGCTTTAGCACAGTCTCTGCATAGAGAAATCATCTGTCTTGCAGATGCAACCTTGGATCTTACCTGAACACAGGTAAAGCCCTTTTCAACTGCCCCTTTTACAATTTCTCCAACATCACGGTTATTGGTATTCTCAGGGCCTATAACCAGATAAGCGGAGATATCAAGATTCTGTCTAATGCTACTCATTTATCTTTGCAATCTTCTTTTCCAGTCTTTCAATCTTGCCATCCATCATGTCTTTATAGCCTGGACGAACATCAGCCTTTAAAACAACCTCAGTTCTAATTCCCTTATCAGCTAGAATCATGGTGGCTTCCTTTACGGTCTTCATTACCTCATCCCATTCACCTTCGATTTCTGTAAACATGGAGTTGGTTCTGTTCTTAAGACCGGATTTTCTGATGACATCTACAACCTTTGCAACATCTGATGACAGTTCATCACCGGTTCCACAAGGTGAAATTGCAACTGCAACCAAGGTATTCATTTGTACACTCCTGTATGTATTCTATATGCTCTAAGAGAGATTCTGTTTCAATGCTGATTACACTACTGTCTATCTGCTCTTTGGTTATGCTGTAAAGATTATCTAAGAAAGCAACCTGGAATGAGGCTGGACCAGAACAGTTTTTCTCGGCATTCTCTGCTGCAATGTTGTATACATCAGTTGCTGTAAGAGCAGCAACAAAAGGAGATGCAACCGCAGCATAAACAGCAGTGACTCCACCAAGAGAACAGCCTGCACCGGTAATCTTTGTACACATGGCAGAGCCACCCTTTAAGATCACGGTATGCTTACCATCGGTTACAAGATCCTCTTCTCCTGAAATTGAGACAGATCCCTGTGTAAATCTTGCAACAGCAACTGCTGCTTTTCTTGCAGAATCTACAGAATCGGTTGAGTCAACTCCTCGAACGCCGTCTCTGGTAATTCCTGAATCAAGTTCCCATAGATTTGCAAGCGCAATAATTTCAGAGGCATTACCTCTTACGACTGATGGAGGACACTCTTTCATACTCAGCAGAAGACTGCGTCTTAAAGCTCCGGCTCCGATTCCAACAGGGTCAAGAACCCATGGTTTATTTTTTTCCTTTAATACTCTGATAACACGAGGCAGAGTTTCGGCATAAACAGGAAGAAGCGTTCCCATGTTAATGTAGAAACTGCCACCAATCGAGGCCATTGTTTCTGCTTCATCAGGCAGATAAATCATGGCGGCAGAGCCTCCTACTGCAAGCTGAGCATTTGCCACAAAATTGATGGTTACGGTATTTGTTATTGATGGGGTAAGAGGGGTACTTTCTTTAGCCTTTAGAACAGCAGCTAAAATCTGCCCTTTTAAATCCTGCTCTGTCATTGGAAAACCTGATATTTAAATATTACGTTTATAAAATTCTATTTCATGTTATTTACAAAGAAATACATCTGTTCTTCTGACAAAGGTGAATCTGAAGTCACTGCATAAGAGAAGTCATCATGTGACCAGATTGAAACATAAAAGCCATCATCTCTCCCCTTTAAGGTGATGTCATATGCGCCAACCTTGTTTTTAAGAGTTTTATTATAAATATTGTAATCACCTGAGATATCATCAGAGCCACTGGCTTTTCTCAGGTACAGCTGTTTATCGCTCTCAGAGAATACAACCTGAAAGAGAGCATCCTTAATGTAATAGAACAAAGGGAATCTTTCTTATCCGCATATAATAACAATTTTCCTTTACAAGAAAAATTCTGCTCCATAAGTGTTATCTGTTTCTCTCCGTTAAAGATCATACCAAATTTTAACCTGCGGATTTCAGCC
>JAGDBH010000079.1 GCA_017959135.1 Succinivibrio sp.
AACAATATTATTGCAGAATGTGAGGAATTGTTACTGAATCAGTCACAGGTGGCTTTTTCAAAAACACTTGTGCTGGTACTTCATTACCGTATTATTCGTGCCCTACGCAAAAGAGCCATTGATCCTAAACGCAGAGAAGAAGTTAAAGAGCGTATCGCCAATGAAGAGCGCATGATCAATGAGATTAAACAGTCCTATAAAGATTCCAATACCTTCAAGGCTCCTGAGAATGATGCAATGGCACTTACTCAGCTGCGTACCATCAGACATCTGCGCGGTATTCTGAAATCAGAGATGAAATCTGGTGTTCCAATCAATCCAACTCTTATCAATAAGGAAGATCGCAGACTTTACGTTCTTGTACTGAAGGTTAACCTTTCAAATCTGATTCAGAAAGTTTTTGAAATGAAACGTCTAAAGCAGAGCGGAACCTGTAAGACCTTAATTGAAAAAGGTCTATCTGTTATTAAGCAGGCAGGTGTAAAGGACAACTGGATTCAGGAAAAGGAAGATCTACTTAACAATATGCTAACCGGCCTTAACGCCGAGAAGAAAACAACTGCCAAGCCTAAACAGGAAGCTGGTCAGGGTCAGGATGACAAGAGTGATCTTGATGAAATCTTCGGTGACAAGAAGAAGTGGTAAAACATATTATTTTCCTGATGAAGGCTATGTAAAAAAACATAGCCTTTTTATATGCAGAATCCATGTTTAGCAATGTTTTGGGTAAGAACTACATGAATTGAAAATACAAAACCGGCTATATAAAAACCGGTTTTGAGAGAAAAGAAAATGAATTAGAGATTACATCTCACAAGGAATTTCAAAAGCTGCAGGAGGGACATCAGCACACTGAGCACGATTCTTTAAAGCAGCATCCAGCAGTGTAATTGCAAGCATTGCCTCAGCAATAGGAACAGCTCTTATACCAACACAAGGATCGTGACGACCTTTTGTCACAATTGAAGTGACATTGCCCTCTTTATCAATGGTATTTCCAGGAACCAGAATACTTGAGGTTGGCTTTAAAGCCATCTTAACGATAATCTCCTGTCCGGAACTGATTCCTCCAAGAATACCGCCGTTATGGTTTGACATGAATTTCTCTGGAGTCAGCTCATCACGAGCCTCAGAGCCTTTCATTTTGGCCATATCAAAACCATCACCGATCTCAACGCCTTTTACAGCGTTAATTCCCATCATCGCATAGGCGATCTGAGCATCAAGACGGTTGAATACAGGATCACCAAGACCGACCTTGACTCCATGAGCTCTTACTTCAACACAGGCGCCGACAGAATCACCTTCAGTAGCCAGATCCTTAAAAAGAGCCTTTAAATCATCAATCTTTGATGGATCTGCAAAGTTAAACTCATTTTCCAGGGCTGCCTTAGGATCGTAGATGTCGGTACTTATATTACCAATCTGTGTTACACATCCATCGACAGTAATATTAAAGAGTTTCTTTAATACCTGCTTTGCAACAGCGCCTGCAGCAACTCTCATTGCAGTCTCACGTGCTGAAGCTCTGCCACCGCCGCGATAATCCCTAATGCCGTACTTGGCCAGATAAGTATAATCAGCATGTCCTGGACGGAAGGAATTCATAATCGCAGAATAATCGCCTGAACGCTGAGAGGTGTTCTCAATTAGAAGACCTAATGAGGTACCGGTGGTCTTTCCTTCGAATACACCGGAGATAATCTTTACCCTGTCAGCCTCATTTCTTGGGGTACCGTATCTGGTTGAACCAGGACGTCTTCTATCTAAATCAGGCTGAATAACGCTTTCATCAAGCTCAATTAAAGGAGGAACGCCATCAATAATTGCAGCAAGAGCTACACCATGACTTTCACCACAGGTTGTAACTCTGAAAATCTCACCGAAAGTATTAGCGGGCATCACAAACCTCTAACGCAGCCTTTTCGAAAACATCATGATAGGCTCTTAACTGCTCAACACCTAGAATAAACACACCAGTGCCGCCACGTTTGAGGTCAACGAAATGGAATGGAACAGTTGGGAACAGATCAACAAGTTGCTCTTCTGAGTTGCCTACTTCCATAATCAGAATACCGTCATCGTTCAGATAATCACCTGCTTTTGCAAGAATCTTCTTGGCACAGTCAAGACCATCATCACCAGAGCCTAAGGCAAGATCCGGCTCACAGCGGAATTCATCCGGCATGGTTGCAAGATCATAGCTGTCAACGTATGGAGGATTTGCCACAATTACATCGTATTTGTCACCTTCAGGAAGGTTTTCAAACAGATCTGATTTTATAGGGAATACACAGTCTTCAAGTCCGTAGCCTTCAATATTGATATTGGCTACCTCTAAAGCTTCATCAGAAATATCAACGGCATCAACTTCAACATCACGGTCAAAATGAAGTGCAATTGCAATTGCGATACATGCAGAACCAGTGCACATATCAAGAACTCGCTGTGGCTGGCTGTCGACATATGGATCAAAACCAGATTCAATGAGCTCTGCAATAGGAGATCTTGGAATAATCACTCTGTCATCAACGTAGAATTCCTTTCCACAGAAGAATGCACGATGAGTCAGATAAGGAGTTGGAATACGATTTAAAATTCGCTGACAGGCAATCTTACCGATAAGCTCTCTTTCACTCTTGGTAAGCTTGGAATTAAGTGTTGACTCATCACAAGGAGGCTGAAGATGCATTACAGCCTGAACAATTTCAATTGCTTCGTCCCAGTAATTTGCTGTTCCATGTCCAACATAGATTGAGTAGCTGGCAAAACATGAAACCAGGTATCTTACTACATCCTGAACTGTAGTCAGCTCATTGTTGATTGATGAGGTAATCTGTTCTGCACTAGGCAGTTCGTCCAATAATGAATGAATGATTGCAATTTCTTGATTATTCTGAAGTTTCGACATATATGTATTTAAAGTAGATTGAAAATAAGGTGTATACAGGACTAATTATAACACATCACGAACACAGTGTTTTTAAAGAGTTTTTTTTAAAAAATTGCCCGTAACTTGTGCAAAAAAATAATTAAAAGACACAAAAAAAATACCCTCAAATTTTGAGGGCACCTTTCCTTACATCGGCCTTAGGCTGATGTCTTTTTTATAGAAACTTTTTAATAATGAACAACATCTAAACGATATGCAAGCTCCCCTGCACACTCGTTTATTTCCTTACATATCTTCAGAGATTTTGTATCCATTTTAACTGTAGCCAGAACTCTGCCACAATCGAACTCAAATACCCCACTACCTTCAAGGACAAACTGACCTTTAAAAAAAGAAACTACGTATTTAGCTATTTGTTTAGGAATATACTTCTTAAAAACTCTCATCAGTAATATAACCTTATGTTGATATCTTTCAAAAAAAAGCAAATATAAAAAATTTTCACATTTAAAATAAATCCTACAACTTAGATCTTAGTTTAAAGTTATAGGATTTGCTGTGAAAAACACATCAATTATTTATTTATAAACAAGATTTTGTAATTTTTGTGACTTGGTAAATTGTATGAAAACATGTTTCAAATAATGAGACATAACTTACAAGTTAAATTACAAAAATGTGAGCAAGAAATTTGACGTACCTAGAATAAATAATCTTTTTCGTAAGGCGAAACAAATCTCTCGTATTTAGCCCGGACGCCATTATAATCCATTACAAGCGCACATCCAGTACCAAATTGAGGTGGGATTGTGATTTTTTGATTCAGATCATAGGAAAGGATTTCAACGAGAGGAAGATGAGAAACCAGTATGACGTTATCGTACATATCACAGTTGACATCTATAAAGGAAATCACATTATGAGCATTACCTGCAGGAGTAAGATCAGGAATGTATTCAATCTTGTCCTTAAAGCCTAAGCTGTCAGCAACTATAGAAGCGGTCTGCATGGCTCTGGTTTTAGGAGAGCTGTAG
>JAGDBH010000080.1 GCA_017959135.1 Succinivibrio sp.
TTCATGTGCTTCAGGGACGTGTGGATGAGGACATTCCTCGTCTGTGTAAGAAGTTGAACGCAAGAATGGTATGTATGGGTACAACTCCTAGAAGCTCATTCTTCGGTTCTGTAAATTCATCAGCTAGTGAACTGGTTTTAGATCAGATCCATGGTGATGTGTTTATTGTTAATGCTGCAACTTTAAAGTAAATTTTAATTTCCTCTATGATATCCGTCTTTCCCAATGGCGGATATTTTTTTTGTGCGCATCCTCTCGAATGTCAATACTGACAGGCTTTCTCTTCTATTCTTCCTTTGCCATTATTTTAATTAAGTTCTATGCTTGATTATGTAATGTACTTTAAAGGATGTTTAATGTAATTCGTTGAGATTCAAATCATTTTAAGGGACGAGTATGTGTACTCTGAACTGAAAATAGACGAATATCAGGAAGTATTAACCAATCATAAAGTATGCTTATGAGATCTTATTTTCAGTAACCGGAGTGTCATCATGAAAAAACTTGTTATTGCTTCTATTGCTACGTTAATGCTTGCAGGTTGTTCCTCATCAATTGACAAAGAGGTAACTCTTATTAAAGGCGAGACAACTGTACAGCAGGTTGAAGATATTCTTGGCAGCCCTCAGTCACAGGCAAAACTTGGTAACAAGCTGATATATGATTACACCAGCTCTCATACAGGCAGAGATGTTACTACAGGACTTCTTTTAGGCTGGCAGTTCCTTGATAATCACGTCTTAACTTTATGTGATCCTGGCAAAACAAACTGCCAGGTATTTAAAGCAAAGGAAGATGAAGAGGCTAAATCTCTAAGAATCAATTTTGAGAATGGTGTCGTAACCGATGCTAAGATTCTAGACATTCAATAAGAATCTTATTTGTTTTATCCTTTACAAGGGGGATCTGCTTAGCAGGTCCCTTTTCTGTATATAACATTCAAACGCTATACATTTCCTGCCTCAAAAACAATATCAATTGTGATTGACTGTAAAAATCTTGTTTTTCTTTGTTGCATCATTCTAAAAAATAAAAAATTCATTTTTACTTATTCATAGGCATATGTATCTTGATAAGTATATTGAACAAATTTTGTATAACCTGCTTCATCACATGGGTATCTGCTATGAATAAATCATCTGCTTTAACAACCTTAGCTTTAGTTGTTGCCATTGCCATCTGTGCTCCTGGCTGTAACAGAAATGACATGGGAAATTATCAGCCGAAAGCTTATCCCATGATGACTATCAAAAAGGGAAGTATGACTCTTGTTCATGAATTTCCTGCAACAGTTAAAGGTATACAGGATGTTGATATCTATCCTCAGGTTTCAGGTACTGTAAACGAGGTTAAATTCTCTGAAGGTCAGGCTGTATACAAAGATCAGGAACTGTTTATTATTGATCCAATCCCATATGAAGCAAAACTTGAAAAAGCCAAGGCAAATGTGGCAAGTGCTGAAGCAGAACTTTCAAGTGCAAAATTCAATCGCGATGCAAAGGCTTCTCTTTACACCAAGATGGCAACCTCAAAATATGAATCAGTTAAAGCTGACAATGCCTGCAAGGTTGCAGAGGCTAATCTGAATCTTGCCAGAGCTGAACTTAAGGTTGCTCAGGAAGATTTCAATAATACTGTAGTTAAAAGTCCTGTAGATGGAAAGCTCGGAATGAGTAGTGTTCGTCCTGGAGCACTTGTTACCGCTAATACCACACCTCTAGTATCTGTATCTGATAACAGCTACGTCCACGCTTACTTCTCATTAACAGAAAACATTGTTCTGTTCTTAAACAAGAACACTAAATTAAAAGAAGGAGAGAGGGAAGCTGATTTTCAGATTAAATTCAAGCTTGCTGACGGCACCATGTACGATAAGCTTGGAGAAATTGACGCTGAGTCTGGAATTGTGGACAGCACTACAGGTGCTATTACCTTCCGTGCAAAATTTCCAAACCCTGATGGTGTTATCAGAAGCGGTGGTTCTGGCTCAGTTGTAATTCCTGTGACCATAACGGACAGAATTGTAATTCCTCAGACTGCAACTTATGAGCTTCAGGATAAAGTTTTTGTTTACAAGTTTGTTGATGGAAAAGCAGTATCTACACCAATAAAACTTTTACCTTTTTATGACGGAACACACTACATTGTAACCGAAGGTCTGAATGTTGATGATGTGATTGTGACCGAAGGTGCCGGATTATTAAGAGATGGTACTCCTGTTACAAGAAAGAGTGACGATAAAGTTCAGAACCAATCAGATAAGCAAGCAAGCGCTGAAAACAAGTAATCTGTTGGAGGAACTTATATGTCTGCAAAGTTTTTTATTGATCGACCAGTTCTTGCAACCTGTATTTCTTTTCTTATGGTGTTGCTTGGCTTTGTAAGTATCGCCGTTCTTCCTATTGAACAGTATCCTGATATTGCTCCTCCAACAGTTTCTGTAACTGCAAACTATACAGGTGCTAATGCTGATACTGTCCAGAAAACAGTTATTAGTCCACTTGAAGAGGCTATCAACGGTGTTGAGGAGATGCTGTATATGACCTCAACAGCTACAAATTCAGGTTCGGCTACAATCCAGGTCTATTTCAAACAGGGCGTGGATGCCGATATGGCAGCGGTTAATGTTCAGAACCGAGTCGCCAAGGCTCAGTCCTCGCTGCCGTCAGAAGTTATTTCAAATGGTGTTACAAAAA
>JAGDBH010000081.1 GCA_017959135.1 Succinivibrio sp.
ACTCCACGAATGGCTGCACTTGGCCTGAAACTATAATCAGTTCTTCTGTGTTCCGAAAAATATATCTTCCAGCTTTGAGAGTTTATCTTTTAATTGGAACTCCTCAACTCCGGTATAAGAACCTATTCTAAGCACAGCACTATCAGTTGTATCGTAGTTTTTCCATTTTATAAGAGTGCTCATTGAGCCATCTGAATTCGGATCTCCGGTTTTCAGAAAATTCAAAAGTCTTAAGTGAAATACCTGTGCTACATCTCTGGTCTTATCACTGGCATCCTTTGGCAGATTGAAAAAGGCATATTTCAGTTCAGAGGAATGATGTACCCCCGAACCATCTGACTTAGAACTCTTTGGAAGATAATCAAAATGATAAACATAAACTTTCTGAGTTTTTGAAAGATTATCCGCAAATATTTTCATTCCCAGATTAAACATGACATCACCCAGAAATTCTGAAGCTTTTGCATAAGATGAGCTGTTTTCGGTGATTTTATAGAGATTTTTTAAAGATTCTGCCGTATTTTTGTCAAAATTTGCATAAAAACCTGAAATTAAGTCGTTTTCACTGATGTCAGGATTAACAAACATGGTTCCTTCATCAGTGTTATAGCCCATAAGAACAGCTACATCGTTGTAATTCCCCTTCTTTAGCTCCTGATATGGTGATTTGGGGATAATGTTTCCGTCAAAATAAGGAACCATGAAGGAGCCCCGATTGTTTGCAAAGTTATAGTCATAGGCACAGTGATAAGCCAGAAGAAACGGATCCAGTGAACGTAGCATATCAATTCCAGAGTCAGAATCGTCCACGCCAAACTCTGAGAATAATTTCTGACTTCTGGCTGCTGCAGTCTCGTGATTCTGTTCAGTATTAAAGCCCAGGAATGGATAGGATATAAGCGTACCGCTTTCAAGAACAGCCTTCTGAAACAGTCCTTTAAGCTGAGGATTCATAATAAGAGCCGATGCAGCCATAGCACCTGCAGAATTTCCTCCTACAGTAATATTGGAAATATCACCTCCAAAACTGCCTATGTTCTTATTTATCCACTTCAAAGCCTCTATGATATCCATAAGACCCCAGTTTCCCCCTGTACCGTATTTTGTAAGCAGCTTTTTTGAAAACAGAAACCCTTCTGCCCCGAGCCGATAATTCAGGGTAACTGTTATAACGCCGTCTTTTGCAAACTGACTGCCATCATACAGAGGGATACTTCCTGAACCGGCAGCAAACGCACCACCATGAATCCATACATATACAGGAACTCTGCTGTCAGGATTAAGATCTTTAGGACGGAAGATGTTCAGACAAAGATAATTGGAGCCACCGCTCTGAGTTGAATCATAATTTAAAAAGGCAGCCTGAGGTGCAATCGGGCAGAATCTCTTGGCCTCAAATTTTTCTTTAAAAGGCAGAACAGCCACCGGAGGAGCAAAGCGAAGTTCATCAGTTACGCTCTGAGCATAGGGAATTCCCCTGAATACCTCAACACCGTTTAAATCCTCACCTTCTATCTGACCTGCAGGAGATTCGACCAGAGGAGCAGACTGTGCAGTATTTAAGACAGCAAGAAAGACAAGAGTCAAAAGAGAGGATATAAGCTTCATTTAAAATCTCTATCTTAATAAGGGAAGATATCTTAATTATAGATAGAGATATAAAGCTATCCGTGATTTAATTCAGAAATCACCAAGAGTCACTCTAGTAAAGAGAGAACTCCCTCAGGGAATCTAATACAAGCTTAAGATTGTCAGGATCTCCGATATTCAGTCTCTTTTTAACCAGATAATTCTGATCCTTTGAAAGAGATCCTCTAAGCCAGGTCATCTGATGTTTGGCAAGGTGAGCAGTTGCAATAACACATTGTTCAACCATCTCATTCTTATCATATTTTCCATCAAGGTATTCCCATACCTGACGATAGCCGACACATCTCATTGAAGGCATATCAAGATTCAGATCACCGCGCTCCTTAAGCTTTGAAACCTCTGCAATCAGACCGTTGTCCACCATAAGTTCAAATCTTTTACGGATAAGCTTTCTTAATTCTTCCCTGTCATCATTCTCAGGAAGCAGAATGAATTCCAAACGCTCAAACGGACAGCTGTCAGTTTTGGTGTCAAAGAATGAACTCATGGCTCTCCCTGTCATTTCATATATTTCAAGAGCACGGGAAACACGCTGTTTATCATTTGGGTTCAGCTTTTCATAGGAGACAGGATCAATATCCTTCAGTCGCTCATGCATCTTCGGCCAGCCATAAAGCTGAGCCTCAGCAGCAATCTTTTCACGAACCTTGGGATCTGTCTGCGGAAGAGGAGACAGTCCGTCAACCAGAGCCTTGTAGTACATCATGGTGCCGCCACAGATAACAGGCAGAGCACCTCTTCTGGTTATTTCGTCAACAAGTCTTATGCAATCCTCTCTGAAATTTGCAGCACTGTAGCTTTGTGCAGGATCGCAGATATCAATAAGATGATGAGGAACAGATTCAAGTTCTTCTCTGGTTGGCTTAGCTGTACCGATATCCATCTCTCTGTATATCAGAGCAGAATCAAGACTGATAATCTCAATCTTAAGATGCTTTGCCAGATTCAGGGCTAAAGATGTCTTACCTGATGCGGTTGGACCAAGAATAACCAGAGCTTTATTTTTCATACTTAATTCTCAAAATCATGCGCAAGAAGCTTTAGATTCAGCTCCTTTACAGCATTTTCAATTTCATTCAGGCGCGAAAAGTCAGGGATTCTGCTGATAATATCCATAGCAGAGGTCATATTTGTGCCGATTACAATGTTTGCTCCAACTATCTGAGCAAGTTCATCCGGACACTCTCCTCTATCCAGTTCTGTATGGTTAGAAACAATAAGATTAAAGATCCTGACCGCGATTCCTGCGATATTTGCACCTTTTAGTTTTAGCGGGATCTCAAGAAGCTCTACCTTGTTTTTCTGAACTCTTACTACAAAACCACACTTCTGCAGAGAAAAATAACATTCCTTAAGCTGTCTGCATAAGACATCATCAATATGATTCAGAGTATAAGGCAAGGTCATTTTAAAGCGCTCAACTCTGTTGGCCATAATATCCTGTCTGTACTCATCGGCAAGAATATTGGCCCTTACAGCATTGATATTCAGCAGATAAAAGCTGTGATTTGCTCTTATCAGAGCAGTTTTCTCGGTTATAAGCTCAATCAGCTCTATGCCGTTATCGCGCTCGGAAGTTCTGAAAGGAGTACTCTCAAGATTTGTTCTGGCATTCAGACTGATATTGGATGCGGCGACAGATGCCTTGTAGATATTTATATTTCGCTGAATATCATCAGCATTTGTTGCAAAACTGGTATGAAGGCCACGATGCATACCTAAAGAGGTTTCGGCAGAGTTACCTCCTGAGAATGACTGAGCACCTCCATTAAAGGAATTTCTGTCTGAGGCCTTGATAATTACCGGCTTGCCTCTGTCTGCAAGCTTATTGATATCAATAAATGCACCCACACCTGAAGGAAAGGCTGGAAGTGATTTATCTGTAATATCGTATGAGGTTGCATGAGAGGATACTCTGTGAATCTCCTCTGGAATTATGTTCTGCTCACTGCCGCTTTCAGGTCCTAAAGGATCACTGTTTATCATCTGCTGATATGATCCGATGCCGTTTTTCCTCAAGGCATAAACAATACTGTCTACAATCAGATCATGTATCAGAGTAGTGTCATGGAATCTAACCTCATCCTTGCGTGGATGTACATTTACATCAACCTTGGCTGGGTCAATTTCCATATACAGAACACAGCGGATAGGCAGAGTTTTTCCTAAAACCTCGAAAAAACCTTCCTTTAGGGCGTGAGTTACAACCTTATCCGCAAGAGGACGACCATTTAAAAATATATAGATTTTTTCTGAAAGGGCCTCTTCCTCTCTTGGAGGAGGAAGGATCATTCCTTCAATCTTTAGATTTGGATCTTCACAGGTGACTCTCATTCCCTGAACACCGAATTCGGCACCAATCAGGGTTGTAGTACGCCTTAAATCAATCCCTTCTCCCTTTGCAGGAGAAACTCTGGTAACTGTTTTTGAATCTGATATAAATTCAAAACCGACATCAGGATGAGCCAGAGCAACTCTGGTAAAGATGTCCTTAATTCTTGCAAACTCTGTTCTGTCGGATTTTAAAAAACGTCTTCTAGCCGGAGTATTAAAAAACAGTTCTCCGACATCTACAGTGGTTCCGGTAGGATGGGCTGCAGGTTTGACTGTAGGATTCTGCTCAGGTCCTTCTACACTGACACTGTAAGCATTTTCCTCATCAGCTGTCTTTGAAGTCAGGACAAGTTTTGATACTGAAGCAATTGAGGCTAAAGCTTCTCCTCTGAAGCCCAGAGTAGTAATTGCAGCAAGATCTTCAACACTTGAGATTTTAGAGGTTGCATGAGGAGCAAGTGCTAAAGGAAGTTCATCCTTAACAATTCCAGAGCCGTTGTCTCTTACACGGATTAACACCTTGCCTGCATTTCTGATTTCACACAGAACCTGTGTACCACCGGCATCAACAGCATTTTCAAGCAGTTCCTTTACCACAGATGCAGGTCTTTCCA
>JAGDBH010000082.1 GCA_017959135.1 Succinivibrio sp.
GTAATCTTTGGAAGTTGGCTCCTTTCCGCCTGGTAAAGACAGACCGAATCTTGCCAGCTGAGTAAACAGAAGTCCCAGTTTCTTCTCTGTTGGCTTGGCATGAACACGGTACAGAGTCTGAGCATTCTTTGACGCCACAAAGCAGGCAGCTGCAACGTTAGCTGCAATCATGCACTCTTCAATAACCTTATGAGCATCATTTCTCTCAAGAGGCTTGATACCCTCAATTTCCATGTCCTCATTAAACACGAAATGAAGCTCTTCTGACTCGACAGAAACACCGCCACGATTGATTCTATCCTTCTTGAAAGCAAGATACAGGTTATGAAGTTCTTTTACATCCTCTACTACGCTTTCATGCTCATCAAACTGGACAGTACCCTTCTCCATCATCTGCCATGCTTCGGTATATGTCAGACGGGCGTGTGATCTCATAACTGCAGGATAGAATTTGTAGGAGGTAATCTTACCCTGATGAGAGATCTCCATTTCAGCAGTCATACATAATCTGTCAACATTTGGATTAAGAGAACAGATTCCATTTGAAAGCTTTTCAGGAAGCATTGGAATTACAAAGTTAGGGAAGTAACAGCTGTTGCAGCGATTTACAGCTTCCTTATCCAAAAGAGTGTTTGGCTTTACATAAGTAGAAACATCGGCAATACTTACCCACAGTCTCCAGCCCTTGCCTTCCTTTCTACAGTAAACAGCATCATCAAAGTCACGAGCATCCTCACCATCAATGGTTACAAGAGGAAGTTCGCGAAGATCGACTCTGCCCTTGGTATCTTTTTCAGATACAGTATCTGGTATTCTTGATAATGATTTTAAAAGGTTCTGAGGCCATACGTTAGGGATGTCATTTCTTAACACAGCCATAACGATGATGTTATTAAGATTGCCGATATCCTTTACCACTTCTCTGGTCTTGATTTCAAAACCGGTGGTATCTCTTTTGACAATCTGAGCAATAACCACGTCACCTGAGGTTGCCTCACCCAGTGATTCCTTTGAATTAAAGAAGAACTTTAACTGCTTAAGATTTGGTTCATCAGGAGAGAATCCAACCTTTTTGCCAGACAGAGGAATTACTCTTCCCAGTACACACTGTCTTACCTTAGTAATGTTTCTGATATAAGCAACATCACCTGATTTTGAAACCACAGCTTCAACCTCGTCGTTTGGCAGAAGAACAAAATCAGAATTAAGTCTGTACTGTTTTCCTGTTTCATCGGCTACGCAGTAGTTATAAAACTTCTCCCCAATTTCAGCAGACATGGCAGGATCTTCAACACAAAAGACCTTTGATTTAAAAATCATCAGATCATTTGGTGCTGTATAAGAATTTCCCTGGCCTAATGGAATCAGGCAGCCTTTATCCACGAGATCCTTTAAGCACTCTGAATAGTCCTTTTCAGAATAACGGGAAATGTCGCCTTTAAAACCGACTTCTCCCATTAAATAGGAGCATACTCCCAGATTTGATTTGTTTGAAAAATCAAGATGGTATAGAGCTGCAACAACATATAGTGCTACTCTGAAATCTGCTTCTATTTTTCCTTTTGGAGCATTCTTTAATGCTAAAAGTGAGTTAATTCTTTTTTTATCGTTTGTATTCATATAGTTTCTCGTCGATAGTCTCTACTCTATATTGCGGGGGAAATAATAACAGGTAGAGTGGATCGTATTTATCCTGAATTCCGTTCGTATAGTTACTACAGATGGCCTGTAGAAAATCTGATGTTGTAAAATCCCGCTTTTTTGATTTGATTTCTCTTTTCAATGAAATTATAGCATCTTTCTATAATCAGCTATGTGGATGAACAGTGTGTTTTACAAAAGTACATTGTCCTACTGCTCATTTTTGACAAAAACTGTTTTCGTGAGGAGGGTGATTGCAGTTTACTCCTAATCCAAAAACATTTCCAGAATATCATTGAGCATCCATTTGCCCTTTGAAGTAAGACGATAGGACTCACGGTTCATTTCAAGCAATCCCAAGGATTGAGCCTCTTCTAGTTTTTCTCTTACAGTTTCAAAAGAAAGTCCTGTAGTTCGCTCAAACTCGTCATATCCGATATCATCAAAAATACGCAGTCTGTTCAGCATAAACTCAAAAGGTAAATCCTCAGCGTTTACTTTCTGAAGCTCTAAGACGCCTGTTTTTATCTGAGAGATGTACTCTGACGGAACTTCATTATTAGCCTTTCTGAAGGTATCATCTCCAAGCTTAAGTTTGGAATGGGCTCCAGCTCCAATTCCAAGATAGTCTCCAAAGTACCAGTAATTCTGATTGTGAATACATCTTCTGTCTTTGGTAAATCCAGAAACCTCGTAGCGCTTAAAGCCTTTCTCTGATAGAAGATTAAAGCCCTGCTCCTCAATATCGGATAATGCATCTTCAGATGGGAGGACAGGAGGTTTGAGACCAAATGCAGTATCTTCCTCAATGGTCAGCTCATACCAGGACATATGATTACAGCCTAGCTCTACTGCTCTGTTAATGTCCTCTATCGCCATAGCGACACTCTGTTTTGGCAGACCGTGCATGATATCAATATTGAAGTTATCAAAGCCGGCTTTAATCACATTCTCACAGCACACGATAGCATCTCTTGAATTGTGAATTCGCCCCAGAGCTTTAAGAGAGGAGTCGTTAAAACTCTGAACTCCAATACTGATTCGGTTAACACCAATGTTTCTGTAGTCTATTAGATTTTCAAGATTTACAGTTCCAGGATTTGCTTCCATGGAAATTTCTGTATTTTCAGAAAGATAAGGAGAGATTCTGTCTATAACCTTTCCCATATCCTTTGGAGAAAATAGAGACGGAGTACCTCCACCAAAATATACGGATATAAGAGATCTGCCCTCAAGATATTTCTCATATAGAGAAAATTCTGAAAGCAGAGCGTTTACATAGCTGTTTTCCTCAGATGCTGTCCTGTTTTTTACAGGGTATGAGTTAAAGTCACAGTAAGGACACTTTCTCACGCACCAGGGATAATGTACGTATAATCCGATTGGCAGAGTTGAGATCATGAAAGATTGTGCTCTAGTTTATAGGTTAAAGCTGCCAGAGCTCTTCCTCTATGAGAAATCAGATTCTTAATCTGAGGAGGAAGCTGAGCTGCAGTGCACTGACGACCGGTTACCATGAATAAAGGATCATAACCAAAACCGCCTGAGCCTATTTCCTTATAGCCAATTGCTCCTTCCCAGGAAGATAAAACTGTCAGAGGAACAGGATCATCCTTATGTCTTACAAGGCACAGTGCACAGTAATATCTTGCAGATCTTTTATCGGAAGGTACATCCTTCATTAAATCCAGAAGTTTTAAATTGTTGCTCTTATCATCGCCACCGGAAAAACGGGCTGAGTAAATTCCAGGAGCTCCGTTTAAAGCATCCACAGATAAACCAGAGTCGTCTGCCAGGGCCCACATACCAGTTTTCTCTGCAGCATATCTTGCCTTTAAGATAGCATTCTCAATAAAGCTTTTTCCGGTTTCCTCAGGGGATTTAACTCCAAGCTCCGACTGAAGAACAATTATGAATCCTAATGGCTCTAAGATTGCTCTGAACTCTCTAGCCTTTCCTTCATTTGCAGATGCTAAAACAATTGTTTTTTCCATTTTTAATGAACTCTAAATTTATTACTCTTCTTTAATTTCTCAACTGCATTCTGTGCTGCAATTCCAATTGCAGACTCTGCTGACAGATTCGCAAAATTATATTCTGAAAGCTTTTCAACGGTATAGTTATTTTCCATTGCCAGTGCCAGGAAGTTTGCTATTTTATCACCTTTGTACGCACATAGCTCAGCTCCGAGAATCTTATGAGAGGTAACGGAAGTATAAATACTCAGAATACCGCCATCTTCTCTTAATCCTCTGTAATGGCCCTGAGCAAGTCTTACTTCGGTTGTAATAAAAGTATCTCCAGTCATCTTTGCATACTTTCTCATATCTTCAAGAGAATTACCGACAATCGCCAGAACAGGATCTGTATATACAAGATTGATTTTTACCTGAGAAGGCTTATCGGAAAGAACAGGATAGTTTGCAGCGTTTATACCTGCATAACGTCCATCAGAGAAAGCTACTGAGGATAGGAAAGTATCGCGACAGACATCTCCTGCAGCAAAGATATTAGGGACAGAAGTCTGCATATTCTTTTCGTTGATTTTGATGATTCCGTGAGGCATCAGCTTGATACCGATTTTCTGCAGATTCATTCCACCGACATTCGGAATACGGGCTGTTGCTGCAACGATACTTTGCATATGCAGATAGTTCTCGTAGCCCTTACCATCAACATAATAAATTGTATAACCGTTATCTCCATCATCATCCATGGCGGTTACATAGGTATCAACATATAGTTTGAATCTGGAAGAAAGAAGCTGATGAGCTACCAGCAGTACTGACTCATCGGTAAGCTGCCAGAGTTTTTTCTGGCCGAATACAACTGTATCAACACCCAGATATGATAATGACTGACCTAACTGAAGACCAACCTTGGTGCTGCCAAATACAGCAACTGACTTTGGGAGAGTCTCAAGCTCAAAAAACTCATTTGAGGTCAGAATATTCTTCAACCTTGACTGCTCAAAAGTTACCAGAGGAGAAGAACCAGTTGCGATTACAGCGGTTTCAAATTGGATCTCAACAGACTCATCAACGCTTACATTGTGATTATCTATAAATTTAACTTTTCCCCTGATTCTTTTGTTTTCAGGGATTTTATACATAAAGGAGAGAACATCTGACGTTGCTCGGGATCTGACAGCTCTTAAAGAAGACAGGACATTGGAAGTATCGGGCTGAACAGGGACAGGAAAACTGATACCGCATTGTTCGAGATTTTTTAGCGCTTTTAAAGATTGAGCTGCGGACATTAAAAGACTGGTAGGAAGTTCACCTGAACGTTGCGCCGTCGTTCCGACCGGACCAGAATCAACAATGATACAGTCGGCGCCGTTCTCTACTGCACTTTTATATGCTTCAATTCCAGCAGAACCTGCACCTATAATCAAAGTATGACACTCAATTTTTCGAGTTTCCATGACAAATCCTTAGCAAGACTCTCCATTTGTCATAAATTCTAACAAGATAGAAGTCATATTTCCATTAAGTTTTGCGGTTCCGAAAACTGGTGAGCGGAACAGCCCTAGTATATTCTGTGACCAGAATGATTTTGTACTTTTTTCACATCGGCTGTTCAGGATTCTTTGTTAGGAACATTTACGAATTTTTAAGATACCGCAAAAAATTAAAACAAACTCCATGAAATTGAGCATAAAAAATTGTAACTTCATCTTTTTAACTTATATTCAGTATATGTAGGAGTACTTTGAGTATTTAAAAAACGTTATCCTAGGGATCAGTAATAATGAAAATTAGTTCTGCATTGTTTTTTGGTATTTTTTCTGCATTTATTTCCTTCTCTTCTGTTGCAGGAGACTGGAAGCCTACGCAGGATGTCACCATTATTGTTCCTTACAAGGCTGGTGGCGGCACTGATATGAGTGCTCAGGCAATCAAGACTGTGGCAGAGAAATACATCAAACAGAAAATAATCATCGAGAACATAACGGGTGAAGATGGTATTTCAGGAGTAAAAAAAATCGTAAAGGCAAATCCTGACGGACATACTATCGGTTATGTAAACCTTCCTACCTTCGCAGCCATGAGTTATCTGCCAGGAGCATTCTTTCAGGTTTCAGATGTTGTCCCTATCTGCGGACAAAATACAGAAACCGCTATTATTGCTGTAAATGCAGACAGTAAATATATGATGATCGAAGATCTTGTTGAAGATGCAAAAAAACATCCAGGAAAAATCAAGGCATCAACAAATGGCTATAAGGCTTCATACCATACAGGAGCACAGCTTTTTGCTCATTCAGCAGGCTTTGAATACACGGCAGTTCATTGTGATGGAACCGTTAATCAGCTGGCAAAACTCTTAACCAAGGATGTTGATTTTGTCTGTGTAACCTTTGCTGAAATTGCAGACTATGTTTTATCAAACTCCCCAAAAATGAGAGTACTGGCAGTCTTTGGCAATAACAGAATCTCAGCGCTTCCTGATGTTCCAACTCTTGAGGAGGCTGGTTATTACAATAAATGGTATGGAACCATTAGAGGCATAGTTGCTCCTCACGGCGTGTCAGAAGATGTTGTTAAGTACTATACCAATATCTTTAAGAAAATAATGACAGATCCAATTGTTGTAAGAGAACATTTCAAAAAACATATGACTCTTGATTATCAGGATAATCTGAACTTTGAGGCAGCAATAACCCAGTTGGATTATTTCTGCAGAAACATAGAAGGAACCATATATAAGGATGAGGGAAAAGACGAGTAAAGATTGATCTGCATCATAAAAACATTCAGGACCACACCTCCTACAACAGGAGGTGTTTTTATTTCTCATCATGACTATGGATATAAATTAGACAAGAAATAGATACATTTAATTCGCTCAAAAGATGATACACAATCGCACGATTAATCAGTGTTATTTAGAAAATTATGATAAAATAACTCGGTTTGTCGATTCTCTTTGGAAGAGAATATTGCATAAAAAACTGAGGACATTATGCTTTCGTCTACATCACATTTTTTGAACCGTCTATTTAAGATTGAACAGAAAGGTTCATCTGTTTCAACAGAACTTCTTGCAGGTCTAACCACTTTCGTAGCAATGGCCTACATCATTTTCGTTAACCCATCAATTCTAGAAGCTTCAGGTATTCCACGTGAAGCAGCTGTTGCAGCAACATTATGGTCTGCAGCATTGTGCTCAATTGCGATGGGGTTATTCTCTAATCTGCCAATCGGTGTTGCACCTGGAATGGGTATCAATGCCTTTTTCGCATTCTACGTATGCGGAACCATGGGTTTATCCTGGCAGACTGCATTAGGTGCTGTTTTTGTATCAGGCGTAGTTTTCCTGATCCTGACAATCACTAAGCTTCGTATTCTTATCATCAAGGCTGTACCAGACAGCATCAAGGCTGCTGTGGTTGTAGGTATTGGTATGTTCCTGGCAATCATCGGCTTTAGCAGTGCCGGCATCGTAGTTAAGTCAGATGCTACCATGGTTACCTTAGGTCACATTGGTGACGGCAAGGTATTCCTGTCAATTATCGGTATGATTCTGATTTCAATTCTACTTGCTTACAAAGTAAAGGGAGCTTTAATCTACGGTATTCTTGCTGTTACTGTTCTGGGCATGATTTTCGGTCTAACCCCAGCTCCAAAAACAGTTGGAGATGTATTCAGTTTTGATATCCCAAGTTTTGCTGATACCTTCATGCAGATGGATGTTATGGGTGCTATTAACTACGGTCTGATTACTGTTATCTTTACTTTCACCGTAGTTGAGCTGTTCGATAACCTATGTACTCTGATCGGTGTTACCAAAGACGCTGGTCTAATGGACAAGGAAGGCAATGTTGAAGGTATGGAGAAGGCTCTTTTAACAGACTCTGTAGGCACCATGGCTTCAGCAGTTTTAGGAACCTGTACCGTTACTTCATACGTTGAGTCAACAACAGGTATCAAGGAAGGCGGTAGAACCGGTCTGACCGCTGTGGTAGTTGGTTTATTCTTCTTCCTGGCATTCATATTTGCTCCTCTGGCAGGACTAATTCCTGCATTCGCAACTGCTCCAGCAATTATTATTGTTGGCAGTATGATGATGAGAAATGTTAAGGATATTGATTTCTCAGATATTACTGAGTCCATTCCTGCATTCCTAACCATCGCAATGATGCCTTTAAGTTATTCTATCGGTAACGGCTTTGGCTTTGGCTTTATTAGCTACTGTCTGATTAAGACCTTTACCGGTCATGTAAAAGAAATCTCACCTGTAATGTGGCTGATTTCAATTATGTTCGTTGTAAGTTTCTACATGCACGGAGTTTAAGCTACAGACAGCTTAATCTGTACAAAAGAAAATCGAGTAGGGCGAGTTTTAGCTCAGCCCTCTCACAGCACCGTACGTGCGGATCCGCATACGGCGCTTCCCAACAATAGAAGGATTGCTCCCTACGTTAGAGCTGTCCTTCAACCATTTCGATACAGTACCAACCTTCTTCTTCAAGAGTGTAGTTGCTAAGTGCCTTCTTAATCTGAGAGGTGTTAGCCATTCGCCAATACCTGTTAGAACCATAGGCATATTCCTTAATTGACGGGGTTCTCCACCCCAGTCTAATAGCAAATTCCTTGTATCTATTCTCAGGTTTCTTCCACTGTTTCCACAGTAGCTGACGAATTCTGCGTCTTATTAGACTATCGGCTTCTTGCATCCA
>JAGDBH010000010.1 GCA_017959135.1 Succinivibrio sp.
ATAACAGCCAGTTTCAATGTTCCCATAACATCAGAAAGTCTCTTCTCAATAGTTGCAACAGTGTTTACCACATCAATGCCGCGTCTTCCACATGTTGGGCAGGCGACGATATCAACACCTCTGGAACGAAGGTGCATACTCTTTAAAATTGCCCAGCCAACCTTAATTTCCTCAACCGGATCTGCTGCCAGAGAAACTCGGATGGTATCACCAATACCCTGCTTGAGCAGCCATGAAATACCAATTGAAGACAAAACTGTACCGCCGGTTAAGCCACCAGCCTCGGTAATACCAAGATGCAGAGGAGCGTCGGTCTTAGAAGCCAGCTTCTCATAAGCTTCAACACAAAGATTCAGTTCTGAAGCCTTTACAGAGAAAGCGTAATCAGAGAAATTATGCTGATCCAGAGTTTCTGCTGCTCTTAATGCAGCATCAACCATTGCATCAGGACAAGGAGCACCGTATTTTTCTACAAGGTCCTTATCCAGAGAACCGGCATTAACTCCCACACGAATTGGAAGACCGTGATCCTTTGCAGCCTGACATACAGCCTCAATTTTCTCATGAGAGCCGATATTACCAGGATTGATTCTTAAAGCAGCAGCACCTTTCTTTGCGCATTCAATTGCGATTCTGTAATCAAAATGAATATCAGAAACAATTGGCACCTCAACAGATTTTACAATCTGCTCAAAGGCATCTACCGCTGCAAGAGTAGGTACTGTAACACGAACAATGTCCGCACCTGCGGACTCTAAAGCTTTAATCTGAGCAACAGTTGCCTCAACATCCATGGTATCGGTTGAGGTCATTGACTGAACGGAGATTGGAGCATCTCCGCCTACTAATACATTTCCAACTTTAATCTGACGGCTTTTACGTCTGATTATTGGTTGTGCTTTCCATTCCATACTAAAAAAACATTACCTCATTAACGGGTTGGAAGAGCAAAACTTACCTGCTGAGCACTTGGAACAGCAACACTTGTACCCATATATGAAATTCTTACCTTTGAAGAATCAGATACGCTGATCTTTAAAGGAGGAATACCTGTAACCTTAATGGTTTCACCGCTTGAGAAATTACCCTGCTTTAAAAGCTTGCCGTTTCCGGTAACCTTAATGGCAACATCACCGGTAACCTTGATGGTAGCGGTATTCATTGACTCAAATGGATCGCGTTTGCCGTTCAGACGAACAGAAGATGAAACATCTCTGGTTGAAGCAGAAAGAGTTGCCTTTGAAACTGGCTTTTCTGCGGTCTCATTCTTTGGCTCAGCACTCTTAGGAGTCTGTTCCTGCACTGCAGGTGTATTCTTTACAGAAGATGCAGTCAGAACATTGTCCTTTGAAGACTTCAGAGTTTCACTTTCAGCCTTTGCATTCTGTGCTGATTCTGCTGAGTTTAAGGTAACACTCTTTAAGGTGCTGTTTGCTTCCTGAACTACAGTGTCGTCAATAGGCTCAACCTTTGATGCCTGAAGTTTCTTGGCAGCCTCACCCTTTACCTTAAGAGAGATGTTGGTATTGGTCTTCTCAACAGCAGTATGAGTTCCGGCCTTGGAATCGATAATCTCATCGGTATTAAGATTCTTTGACTGCTCCTGAGCCATCAGAGTATTCATATCAACAGGCTCAGTAATAGGCTCCTCCTCGACTACATTTGTCTTCATCTTGGAGTTTTCGGTATCCATCAGCAGAGTACCTTCTGAATCTACAGAAGCCTCAACTGTATCCTCAATAACCAGTGCGCCTGAAGTATTTGAGTTTGAATTTGACATTACTGATGAAGTAATAGCTGCGGTTGCAACTACAAGTACAGCTGCACCGGCAATCATCAGAGGAATCTTAAAGCTCTTCTTCTTTGAACTCTTCTCTTCGCCCTTTGCAGCTGCGGCCTTAGCTTTCTGCTCTTCCTGCAGCTGAACATTTGCACGAACGTTTTCCTTATACAAATCAACAAGTAATTCAGGATTGATGTTCACAAGCTTTGCATAGTTGGCAATGTGAACTGAAGCGAACTGAACTGCAGTCAGCTGATTTAATCTGTCATGCTCAATATCACTTACTGAGTTGACTCTAAGGTTCAGCTTATGAGCAACCTCTCGCTGAGACAGACCTAAAATCTCTCTTGCATGCATCAGAATTGCACCAGGACGATTTGGAACCTCGTCATCAGAGTAGGTGGTAGAAACAGGAACTCTGTCTGGATCATCTGCACCGGCAGCCTCTGACTTTGGCTCCTCTGCAGGTTCTTCCACAGGCTCTTCAACATTCTCGTTCTGAGCATTTTCAAGTGGCTCTGCTGCACTTTCAGGCTCGGTAAATTCTTCCTTAGGAGCAGCTGTTAATGGTTCTAACTGTTCAGTTACGTTTAAAACCGCCTCAGAAGCAACCTCGGTTACTTCCTTTTCCTGATTTTTGTTTGATTCGATTTCTTTATTCATTTTTTTTAGCTCTGGGAGGATGTCACCTAGTTTTGGACCAGAAGAGTCAATATCTGAGGTGATATTGGCAAATTCAGGTTCAAGTCTTGTTGATTCGTTTAGTTCCTCAATGTTGTTTTCTTCAACACTGGTCATCAGTGGTTCATTTTCCTTAAGAATATGAGCCTGTCCTCTGTTTCTGTCATGTCTATATCTTGAAGCTTTTAATCTTTTTGGACTCATCAAGTAACAGTGCCTGATTCTTTCTTTAAGAAAACCTGGGCACTCCTCCATTCATTCTTAGTGTGCAAATAATGTGTCAGTAACGCCCGGCTGGGCAATATTAACAACTCTTGATTATATGAACCTTATATGATTCTTTTTATGAAAGCTGACCTTAACTAGCAGGTCTTAGCTTCAATCTTCTGCTTTGCAAGCTTATCCTTAACCTGACCTGCAAGCTGACCGCAGGCTGCTGATATTTCATCACCGCGGGTAGTTCTCTTGATTACGGTAAATCCGGCATCAAATAACACCTTATAGAATCTGTCGATTCTGCTGTTTGAAGGTTTCTTGTACTCTGAATTCTCATGCTCATTGAACGGAATCAGATTTACCTTGCAAGGAATGGTTCTTAATAATCTTACAAGTTCCTCAGCCTGTTCTATACTATCATTTATATGATCTAAAAGAACATATTCAATTGTGACACGACCGCAATTTGCGTTCGATTTATCCAGATAGTTTCTAACTGAGTCCAAAACTTCAGCAATAGGATACTTCTCGTTTAAAGGAACAAGAATATTTCTAAGCTCATCATTTGGAGCATGTAATGACAGGGCCAGAGCAACGTCAAGCTTACCTGCAATCTTGTTGATTACAGGAGCTACACCTGAGGTTGATACGGTAACACGTCTCTTTGAAAGAGCAAAAGCATAGTCAGAAAGCAGCAGCTCACAGACCTTGGTTACATTGGCAAGGTTTAAAAGAGGTTCGCCCATGCCCATCATAACCACGTTTGAAATTGGCTTCTGCTCCTGATTGTTACTGAAACCAACTCTTGTTGAGGCACGGAATACCTGACCAATGATCTCATTTACAGTCAGATTTCTGTTGAATCCCTGAGCGC
>JAGDBH010000083.1 GCA_017959135.1 Succinivibrio sp.
ACTTATTGTTTGCCTTAAGCTCAATAACCTGTCCTACAATCATTCTTTTCTATTACCTGTCAGCTTCTGCTGCTTCTTTTAATAATTAACGAGACTGCGTATTGTACCTTCTGTAGAAAATCAAATAAAGCCTAAAAAATAAAAGTCTACAAAATTTTTGTAGACTTTATAAACAATTTATAGATTTGTCAAAACAGTTATTAGCCCCGAATTTTTTTTCTACATACAAACAAGGAGTTTAAAAACTAGTACAGCTTGGTACAAACAGACAGAGTCTCTGATTTGACCTCACCTACATTTGCAAAGTGACACTCGTATGAATGTCCCTGCTCGTCCCTAACCTTGAATAATCCATTTCTGGTCTTGGTTGGAACATTGTTTACAGTGTTATCAGAAGATAGTGTTGGAACAGCAGTATTCTCTGTGCCACCTACATAGGTAGGATCTGATGAAGACACTGCTGGCTGAGCAGCCTTTACCTTTGCCTTACTGGCTGGATTATGCATTTCAGCATCACGGGTATGTTCTCTTTCTAAAGAGTATCTTGGATCACCAACAGTAAAGAAGGACTTGCTTTCACTGCTTTCCCCGTTTTCCTTTCTCTCTGCCTCTTCTTCCTTTATCTTCTTTGATAATTCGACAGACTTGCCTACGTATTCCCATTTTCCTTCGGTGGTTCTTACCTGACATAGAGCCTCATCAGAAGAGCCTCTTACACTGGTATTAACCTGGCACTTGTAACGTTTGCCATCTTTGGATTTAAGTTCGTAGGTTACGTAATTCAGACTTGGGTGTAATGTTTCCTGTTTTAAGGAAAGAGTATCAGCATTAACACCTATGTTATTGGCAGCAATCTGAACATATTCGTCATTTGTTGTAACCATTGAACCAACAACAGCACAACCGGAAATATTAGACGCAACAAATGCTCCTATTGCTAGGAAAATCTTCTTCTTCATTTTTTTTATATCCCTTTGATTATTTATTATGTATTTTGCAAGATTTTATCTTATTGTTTCACATTCTTGGAAAAATAGTCAAAATCTTGTATCACAGATCACAAGTTTAGCCGGAAAAGAGTTAATTCTGTGTAAAACAATAGTCAAGATTATGCACAACAAAAAAGCGTCATAAACTTCCATCTATGACGCCTTTCAGAATTATTTTTCGGTCAGAAGAGCTTGATTAAACACCAGCCTTCTTTAGAGCTGCGCTTACGATCTGCTCAGCTTCGCTACCGATTCTCTTTAAGTGATCCTCGCCCTTGAAGCTTTCCATGTAGATCTTATAAACGTTCTCAGTGCCAGATGGTCTTGCAGCGAACCAGCCGTTCTCGGTTACAACCTTTAGACCGCCGATTGCAGCACCGTTGCCTGGAGCACAGGTCAGCTTATCAATAATCTTCTCACCAGCCAGCTCTGAAGCCTCAACATCTGATGGAGACAGCTTCTTTAATGCAGCCTTCTGAGCTGTATTAGCAGGAGCATCAACACGGTCGTAGTATGGTCTGCCGTACTTGGCAACCAGCTCCTCATAGTGCTGAGCAGGATCCTTCTCGGTTACAGCCAGCATTTCAGCTGATAGTAATGAAGCAATGATACCATCCTTATCGGTTGTCCATACGCTGCCATCCTTACGTAGGAATGAAGCACCTGCTGACTCCTCACAGCCAAATGCAAGTGACTTGTCAAACAGACCTGGAACGAACCACTTGAAGCCTACTGGAACTTCGTAAGCCTTTCTGCCAAGACCAGCAGCAACTCTGTTCATCAGATTTGAAGAAACTACAGTCTTACCAATCATGGCATCCTTAGGCCACATATTTCTGTGGGTGTAGATGTAGTTGATTGCAGCTGACAGATAGTGATTTGGATTCATCAGACCAGAATGGCAGACGATACCGTGACGGTCGTAGTCAGGATCGTTACCCCATGAGATATCAAAATCATCCTTCATGTTGATTAGACCAGCCATTGCATATGGGCTTGAGCAGTCCATACGGATCTTGCCGTCTCTATCAATGCTCATGAATGAGAAGGTTGGGTCAACAGCATAATTTACAACCTTAAGGTTCAGATTGTATCTGTATGCAATGCGATCCCAGTAGTAAAGACCTGAACCACCTAGTGGATCAACGCCCATCTTGATGCCTGAGTGAGAGATTGCATCCATATCGATAATCTCACCTAAAGCCTCAACGTACTGGGTCATCATGTCGTATTCTTTTACATTAGGCAGTTTGATAGCCTGAGTGTAAGGAACTCTCTTAACGCCCTGAAGCTTGTTCTTTAAAATCTCATTTGCTCTGTTCTGAATTACAGAGGTGATTTCTGTGCCTGCAGGACCGCCATCAGTTGGGTTGTACTTGAAGCCGCCGTTTGATGGAGGATTGTGAGAAGGAGTGATAACGATACCGTCAGCTAAACCTGAGGTACGGCCCTTGTTGTAGTTTAAAATTGCGAAAGAAACAGATGGAGTTGGAGTGTAGCCGTGGTTGGTTTCAACTCTAACCTCAACACCGTTTGCACCTAATACCTCAACAGCTGTTGCAAGTGCAGCCTCTGATAAGGCATGGGTATCCATACCAATGAATAAAGGACCGGTGATGCCCTCTTTCTGACGATATTCTGCAATAGCCTGAGAAATAGCGATAATGTGAGACTCGGTGAATGAGCCATTTAGAGAAGTGCCTCTGTGACCTGAGGTTCCGAAGCTAACAAGCTGCTCAGGATCATCTAGATCAGGTGCATTCAAGTAATATGCTGCCATTAAACGAGGAATATTGTCCAAATCCTCGTAGGTTGCTCTTTTTCCTGCTTTCTGATGCAATGCCATGATACTTTCCTTTGTTTATCTATATAGTTATGTTTTAAGTTTTATTCTAACCATTATATAGACAGGGCAAAAACAAAAGCCACAAAAAAATGAAAATAAACGCAAATTTGCAAAGTTTGTTGGATTATTTTTGCAGAAATGAACTGTTGTGGGGATATTAAAAAGCCCTCTTAATTTTTTTGAGGGCTTCTTGAAATAATTTTGATATCGAGATCAGATTATTTGTTTACTGACTTCTTTAATTCTGCACCAGCGCTGAATGAAGGAGTCTTAGTTGCAGGAATGTTAATAACTGCACCAGTCTGTGGATTACGACCTTCACGCTCCTTACGCTCGGTAACCTTGAAAGTACCGAAGCCAACTAACTGAACACGGTCGCCTGAAGCTAAAGCTTCGCTAACAGTGCTTAGTAATGCGTCTAAAGCATTACGTGAACTAACTAAAGTTAAACCAGAACGCTTTGCAATCTGCTCAATAAGCTCAGACTTGTTCATATTTATTATTTTCCTTAAATTTTTTGCTCCGTCAGTCGGAGTAATTATTGTAGACAAACCATTTTTAGATAAAAAATTATCGTCAAATCTCTTTAATACGCGGAATTCTATGCCTTCCTCTCTTAAAGCGGGACTTAGTATACGCTATTTTCAATAGAATTAAGATAGATTTTTTTTCGAAAACTACTTGAAAAGGCTTATATTTCCGTATCATAGCTTTTTTATCAAAACTAACTATTTGATTTATAAGACTTTTGATTTTTTAAATTTTTTCAAAAAAAAATATAAAAAAAAATGTAGACAAAATGCACTCTTATGCCTTATATAGCGGTATTTTCAGTGCACAAAATAGTGGCAGATTTTACATTTAAGATCTGACTTTAAAGACAAGAATGTGCAAAAAACAGAATATTACAACTCTCTTTTTTTCCAAAATCAGAGTATGCAAGAAAAACTATCCTGATACACTCCTCAGAAAAAAATCAGTTAAAAATCATAGTATTGAAAGGTATTGCACAAAGATATGGCAATGACATTAATTTAAGCGATTTTCATCACATAAATTGATACAATATACGCGCTTTTTAGGGTAACCACCCTCCATTAAAGTCACTCACATAATCTATAGGAGCATATCTTAATTATGGAACCCCTCTTACGTCCAATCAAAAGAGCCTTAATAAGTGTTTCAGATAAAGAAGGCATTGTTGAGTTCGCTCAGGAACTTGAAAAACGCAATGTTGAAATTCTGTCCACTGGCGGTACCGCTAATCTGCTGACAGAAAAAGGAATTAAGGTTATAGAGGTATCTGATTACACCAAATTCCCGGAAATGATGGATGGCAGAGTCAAGACACTTCATCCAAAGATTCACGGAGGAATCCTGGGTCGAAGAGGAATTGATGAAGACGTAATGAACGAACATGATATCAAGCCTATCGATCTAGTTGTTGTAAATCTCTATCCTTTCGTAAAAACTGTTTCTGATCCTAACTGTCCTCTTGAAAAAGCAATTGAAAATATCGACATCGGCGGCCCTACCATGGTTCGCGCAGCTGCTAAGAACAACAGGGATGTTGCAATTGTAGTAAGAGCATCTGACTATGCTCGCGTTCTATCAGAGATGGACCAGAACAACGGTTCTCTAACCTGGGCAACCCGTTTTGATCTGGCTATTGCTGCCTACGAGCACACTGCAGCATATGACAGCGCAATTGCACACTACTTCGGAACCAAGGTTCCAGATTACGGTATTACCGACGGGACCCAGTCAACTCTTCCAAG
>JAGDBH010000011.1 GCA_017959135.1 Succinivibrio sp.
ATTAAAAGGAACACCTAAGAACATATCGGCAGAACGCTGATACAACTGGCAGCTTAACTTTCCGTTTGCAACGTAGAACTGATAAAGAGTATGGCAAGGAGGAAGAGCCATTCTGTCAACATCAGAAGGATTACATGCGCAGACAATAATTCTGCGGGACTCAGGATTGTGCTTAATCATATCGATTGCATTTGAAAGCTGATCAATATGACGTCCATCTGGAGTTTCAAAATCACGCCACTGCTTGCCGTAAACAGGACCTAAATCACCGTTCTCATCAGCCCATTCATTCCAGATGCGAACACCGTTCTCCTGAAGATATTTGATGTTGGTTGAACCTGAGATGAACCATAACAGCTCGTGAATAATTGATTTTAAGTGACACTTTTTGGTTGTTACCAGAGGGAATCCCTTTGAAAGGTCAAAACGCATCTGGGTTCCAAAGATTGATCTTGTGCCAGTACCGGTTCTGTCCTCACGGTCAGTACCCTCTTCCATGATTTTCTTTAATAAATCAAGATAAACCTGCACCTGTTGCTCCTAAAAATTAACGATTCTTGCCTAAAGATAATGTGTCAATGATTGAGTACAGTCCCTTTGACTTTGCATACTCAATATACAGCTGCTTGATTTTGACACTTGAATTCAAAGCCATTGCCTGTTTGCCAACAGCCTGCAGATCCTGAAGATTAATATTCTTAACAATATACTTAACCATAGAAATCTGTGAATAATTCATTGAAAGCTTGGTATAGCCCAATGACATCAGCAGCATACAGCCGATTGGGGATCCTGCAATTTCACCGCAGACTGAAATAGGTCTCTGCAGAGAATTTGCTCTGTCGATAAGATACTTGAGGTATCTTACCGCAGCAGGATTAAATGCATCAAAAAGCTTTGATACTTTTGGATTTGCTCTGTCTGCAGCAAACAGATATGAAATCAGATCGTTTGAACCGATTGAGAAGAAATCACACTCTGCAGCCAGCTCATCGAGCATAAAGGCCACACATGGAACCTCAATCATCACACCAAAACGAGGTCTTGGGATCTTGGTTCCTGTTTCTTCCTCGATTTCATAGAAAGCCTCATTCAGAATTCTCTTTACAATTACCACTTCCTCAAGTCTTGAAACCATAGGGATCATGATCTCCAGGTTACCAAAGTCCTTGTTGGCAATAAGCATTGCACGAAGCTGAGTCTTCAGAATATTAGGCTGATCAATGCAGACACGAACACCTCTCCATCCTAAGGCTGGATTGTTCTCCTCGATTGGCAGATAAGACAGTGCCTTGTCTCCACCAACATCCAGAGTTCTCATACATACAGGAAGGCCTTTGAACTTTGACAGAAGATTTCTGTACCAGCCAACCTGCTGTTCCTCTGAAGGTAGAGAATCACACAGCATAAAGGAGATTTCCGTTCTGTAAAGACCGATACCGTCAGTCTGAGCAGGAAGGTCGTCATCCTCATGATTCAAACCTGCGTTAAGCTGAATGCAGATTTCCTTGCTGTCCTGAGTTACTGCCTTTTCATACTTGCCGGCATTAAACATATCATTCTGCTTCTTTGATGCGGCAACAAGCTGCATATACTCATCAATCACACTTG
>JAGDBH010000084.1 GCA_017959135.1 Succinivibrio sp.
CATTACCTTAGATGAGCTGATGTCAAAGGAAGGCTGCATCAAGGGACCAGATTTCCCAACCGGCGGTACCATTGTAGGAACTGACGGTATCCGTGAGGCTTATGCAACAGGTAAGGGCAGATGCATCATCCGTTCAAAGAGTCATGTTGAATATGACAAGAAGGGTGTTGCCAAGGCCATTATCGTAGATGAGATTCCTTATGTTGTTCACAAGGCAGACATTGTCCGTCAGATCCGTGAGCTTTTAAAGGATGACAAGGATGTTCGCAAGGACGGCAAGAAGGACAAGAAGATTGAAGGCGTTAAGGAAGTTAACGATCTGTCAGATAAGGACAATGCAGTTAAGATTGAGATTGTTCTTAAGGGCGGTGCCTTCCCTGAGGCTGTGCTGAACAATCTGTATCAGAAGACCTCACTGCAGTCGAGCTTCCCTATTAATATGGTTGCTCTGTCAAAGGGTAAGCCAAAGCTTCTGTCACTTCTGAATATCCTCGATGAGTTCATGGAATTCCGCCGTAACGTGGTTACAAGACGTACCTCATACTGGCTGAAGAACGCCAAGAAGGATGCTCACACCCAGGAAGGCTTACTAGTTGCCAAGGCAAATATTCAGAGAGTTATCGATTTAATCACCTCATCAGCCAATTCTGAAGAGGCTAAGGCTAAACTGATTGCAGAGCCTTGGGATGGCGAGATGATCAATACTCTTATCGAGAGAACTCCTGAAGGCGTGAATATTGCTCTGCCTTTAGGTATCCCTGCCGATAAGGGCTATGTAAACGGCAAATACTATCTGTCAGTAGAGCAGGCTGAATCAATTCTAAGACTGCAGCTGTCAAAACTGACTCATCTTGCTCAGGATGAAATCCGTGATCTCTACAAGAAGCTTCTGGCTGACATTCATGATTATCTGGATATTCTGAATAACCCAGAGCGTCTGAAGAAAGAGATCCGTGAAGAGCTTATCAAGGTTCGTGAAACCTTCGGTAACGAGAGAAAGACCGATTTCACCTATGATATGAGCAAGTTCAACAAGGCTGATCTGATTCAGAGACGTGATGTTATCGTAACTCTGTCAGCTCAGGGCTTTATCAAGTATCAGGAAGTTGCAACCTACGAGAGTCAGTCTCGCGGCGGCAAGGGAAAGCTTGCAACCAAGGTTAAGGGCGAGGATTATGTAACCAAGGTAATCGTAGCCTCAACCCATGACAAGCTAATGTGCTTTACCAACAAGGGTAGAGTCTTTGTCCGCGTGGTTTACGATCTTCCAACCTATTCACATGAGAACAGAACCTCTCAGGGCTCACTGGTTCAGAACATCTTCAACAACCTGGATGCTGCCAACGGCGAGTGCATTACCGCCATGGTGCCAATCTCAGAGTTCAATGACGATGACTACTTCTTTATGGCAACCAAGAAAGGTCTTGTAAAGAAGACCTCACTGAGTGCCTACAAGAGCTTTGTAAGCCGTCTGAGCCTGAACGGCATGAAGGCTGTAAATCTGAACGATGATGACGAGCTTATTGGTGTAGAGGTTTCATCAGGTGATGATGATATCTTCCTGTTCACTTCAAACGGTTATGCCCAGCACTTCTGTGAGTTCTACAAGAAGGCCGGTACTGCAGCCGATGATGACAGTGCAGATGATGCTGATACACAGGATAATTCACAGAGCGATGATGATTCAGATGATTCATCAATCGACAGACACGCAGGCAGCGGTGTTCGTCCATCAGGCCGTGGTTCAGGCTGTATCCGCGGTATCAAACTGCGTGAGGATGGAGAGGTTGTATCCTTAATGGTTGTACCACCAAACCGTGTTGCTTCTCAGCAGTGTCTGATTGCCTCATCCAACGGCTTTGGCAAGAGAATGGAGCTGTCTTCACTGTCTTTACGCAACCGTGGCGGTATGGGTATGGTTATCATGAAGAACCTTGATCGTAACGGTCAGGTTATCGGTGCCGTACTTGCTGATGAGAAGTCTGATTTCATGCTGATTTCAAATCAGGGCCAGCTGATCAGAACTCCTATGGCTGAGACACCTCTGATTGGCCGTTACGGCGCAGGTAACATCCTGATGAGAATGTATGATGGCGACAGCGTTGTTGCAATGCAGGCAATTCCTGAGGATGTCGTTGAGAATGCAAGACAGATTGCAGAGGCACGTGCCCGTGAGAAGGAAGAGCTTAAACGTGAGGAAGAGCTTTTCAATGCCGGCGCAGCTGAAGTAGCTGTCAATAATGATGCAAATCAGGCCGATTCACAAGAATAGTTTGACAGTCCTCCTTTCAAACTAGATAATTCTAAAAGAGCATGGGACAATTTCTGTTCCATGCTCTGTCTTTACTAAATCATTTCCTTTTGTACCGCATTCATAAAAAAGATTATATGGAGTGTAAGATGAGCAAGGTTTGGAATTTTTATGCAGGTCCATGCATGCTTCCTGATGAAGTTATGGAGGAAGCTCAGCGTGATTTCAGAGATTTTCAGAATACCGGAATGGGTGTTGTAGAGATTTCTCACCGATCTGCTGAATTCTCCGATATTGCCTCAAAGGCAGAATCACTGCTGCGCGAACTTTTACATATTCCAACCAACTACAGAGTTCTGTTTGAGCAGGGCGGCGGTCGTGGTCAGTTTGCCGCTATTCCTTTAAATCTGCTGCCAGAGAACGGTCAGGCTGATTACTTTGTAACCGGTCACTGGTCAAACTGTGCTGCCAAGGAATGTGCCGAGAAATACGGCAAGGCCATCATTCACGAGTGCACCTACCTAAACTCAGACGGTCAGTACGATGTTGATTTCTCAAAGATGACTGTAACCCCAGGCTCTACCTATGCATATATCTGCATCAATGAGACTGTAAACGGCATTGAGACTCTGGAGAATCTTCCAGATACCGGCAATGTACCTCTAATTGCCGATATGTCATCAAATATCATGACAAGACCAATTGATGTTTCTAAGTTCGGCGCCATTATCTTCGGTCTGCAGAAGAATGTCGGTCCATCCGGTATGACCATTACCATTGTACGTGAGGATCTGGTCGGTCACGCACGTAAATACTGTCCATCTGTTCTTGACTGGGCGGTTCTGGATAAGTACGGCTCCATGTTCAACACTCCATGTACTTTTGCGTGGTACATGGCATATTTGAACTTTAAATGGATAAAAAGCCTTGGCGGTGTTGAAGAATTAGAGAGAAGAAACATTGAAAAGGCAAAAATGCTTTATAATTATATAGATGATTCAGATTTTTACGTTTCAAAGATTTCCAAGAATGTAAGATCACGTGTTAACTGCGTGTTCACATTAAAAGATGAAACTCTAAATAATGAATTTATTGCTCAGTCAAAAGCTTTAGGACTCGTTGGACTTAAAGGCCATAAGGTTTTAGGTGGAATGAGAGCAAGTATCTACAACGCAATGCCTATTGAAGGTGTTAAGGCTTTGGTAGATTTCCTGAAGGACTTTGAGCAGAGGTATAAGTAAGATCTAAGGAGACTGGCTATGGCGGACCCCAAGACTCCATGGCTTCGAAATTATCCGAGCGATGTGCCGTACTCTATCGATGCTACAAGTGTCTATGAGAACCTGTCTGATTTTATAGATGGCGTATGTGCCCAGAATGCATCAAGGACCGCATTCGTAAGTTTCGGTGCTTCGATTACCTTTGAAAAGTTCAAATATAAAGTAGACTGCCTTGCAGCCTACTTCCAGCAGAAGCTGCATGTGCAGAAGGGAGATAAGCTTGGGGTTATTCTTCCTAATCTGATTCAGTATCCAATCGCGGTATTTGCCGGAATCAAATGCGGTATGCAGATTGTAAACATCAATCCTCTGTATACCAGTCATGAAATGCTGGGCATTCTCCGTGATGCCAGAATCAAGATTGTAGTTGCCTTTGAAAACTGCAATCAGAGCCTTTTAAAGGTTTTAGATCAGACCTATCTGTCCCATTACATCTCCTGTTCATTAGGTGACTGTTTCCCTTACTTCAAGGGTATGGCAATCAACTTTGCCGTAAGATACATCAGGCGTCTGATTCCATCCTATGACCGCTCCTTGCTGCTTTTCTTCAATGACTGTATCAAAGAAGGCGCAGCCCTTTTAAATTCTTTTGAAAAGGTTGAGATGAAGTTTGATGATATCGCCTTCCTGCAGTACACCGGTGGTACCACAGGTAAGCCTAAGGGCGCTATGCTCTCTCACGGCAACATCATCTCCAACGTGGTTCAGGCTGATGCCATGTACGGACCAAGACTTAACAAGGGTAATGAGACTATTCTGACGGCACTGCCTCTGTATCATATCTTTGCAATGACAACTAACCTGATGTTTGCAATGTATGTAGGCTGTACCAATATCCTGATTCTCGATCCAAGACGCTTCCCGACACTTATTGCAACCTTAAAGAAGCATCCTGATATCTCGATTATTACCGGTGTTAATACTCTCTTTAATGCCTTTGTTCATTACGAGGTATTCAAAAAGGTAAGTCTGCCTAAGCTGCGTATTGTAATCGGCGGCGGTACCGCTGTTCAGCATGGTGTTGCAGATCAGTTTCTAAAGGCCTCAGGAATTCCTATTCATGAGGGCTACGGTCTTACCGAGTGTTCTCCTCTGTGCTGTGTGGTTCCTTATACTCAGACTGAATTTACAGGTACCATCGGTGTGCCAACTCCATCAACCTTGGCCCGTATCGTTGATACCTCAACAGGTGAGGAGATCTGGGATCCTAATAAGCCAGGCGAGCTTGAGTTCAAAGGTCCTCAGGTTATGAAGGGCTACTATGACAATGAGGTCGAAACCCGTAACGTCTTTGACGGTGAGTGGCTGCGTACCGGTGATATAGCAGAGTGGTCCGATAACTATCACATCAGAATCATCGACAGAATCAAGGATATGATTATTGTCTCTGGCTTTAATGTCTTCCCGTCAGAGATTGAGAATATCATGTCCCACAATCCAAAGATTCTAGAGTGTGCGGTTGTAGGTATGCCATCAAACACCACAGGTGAGTCAATCAAGCTTTATATAGTAAGACGTGACTGGACCTTAACCAAGGAAGAGGTTTTAGATTACTGCAGACAGTATCTTACCGGCTATAAGGTGCCTAAGCATATTGAGTTTGTGGAGACACTTCCAAAGTCAGCAGTGGGTAAGGTCATGAGACGTTATCTGAAGCAGAACCGCCTTAAGTAGTTCTTCTTTTCGGATGGTTCCCAAGTCTAAGTCATTATTGAAAAAGTGATGCTTAGACTGTATTATTGAGCCAAAAAAATTGGAATTAACATGTGCTCAAATAATATTCATCTTATCGATTCAGACTCTAAGCTTAAAGAGTTCTGCCAGACTTTAAATCAGTGTACTGAAAATGATTTTGTAAGCGTAGACACCGAGTTTACCCGTGTAAAATCATTTTTCCCAGGCCTTAATCTGATTCAGATCTGTATTAAGAAAGATACCTATCTTATAGATACCATGGCATCAGTAAACACTGATGATTTCTTTAAGTCCTTTACCTCATTAAAGAGCACTGTTCTGTTCTACTCCGCCCGTGAGGATCTTGAGATTCTCTCCTACAGGGCAAGAGTATGTGGACAGGAGAGACTTCTTCCACAGAGAATTGTGGATATTCAGCTTCTGCTTTCATTTTTAAATCTCTCATTCTCACAGGGCCTTCAGAGTGCACTTTGTGATTATCTTAAGATTGAGCTTCCAAAAGATCAGACACTATCTGACTGGGAACGTCGTCCTCTGACCGAAGCTCAGATTGAGTATGCTGCCCATGATGTGCTTTATCTTGAGGCTGTGTATCATGAGATTATGAAGCACTGTGAAAAGGATGATAAACGCTACCGCTGGTTTGAGCAGGCCATGATAGATTTTGCCAGAGAGTCATCATACATGCCAAAGTCCGATGAGACCTATAAATCTGTAGGCGGGGCAGGGGCTTTAAATATCAGGGCTCTCAATGTTCTAAAAGAGCTATGTACCTATCGCTATAATTACGCAGTTGAGCATGATGAGGCTCTAAATCGTGTGATTACTGGCAAGGCTTTATGTCCGCTATCTAGAATGAACAGCGTAAATGAGAAATCTCTTATTAAGGCTAACATGAAATTTGGTGCCATAAGAGCTCATGGCAGGATGATTGTTGAGTGGCACGCTAAGGCACGTAAGGCTCAGGTTGATGAGAATCTGGCTCTTGCCTATGATTATTTTGCCTGTAACCGTGATTATGAAAAGCCATATAAAAGACTTCGTCATATTCTGAGAACTGCGGCAAAGGAGCAGGGTATCTGTGAGCAGCTCATCTGTAACAAGCAAAACTGCAATGAC
>JAGDBH010000085.1 GCA_017959135.1 Succinivibrio sp.
GAACAGGTTATATATAGGAGCCATTACAGCATTCAGGAACACATTAAGTTCACCGAAGTTCTGATTGAACAGACCTTTGAATACCAGAATGGAAATAAATGATGGAACTGCGTATGGAAGAATCAGGAAAACTCTGTAGATACCCTTAAAACGCAGGAACTCCCACTGAACAAGACATGCAAGAACAAGTCCGATAGCAAGTGTAATCAGCACTGTTAAACCGGAGAAACATACTGTCCAGGTAAAAATCTTCAGGAAAGGCATACGAATGCTTTCATTTGACAGGAACTTAACGTAATTCTTAAGTCCTACACCAACTTTAAAGCCAGGTGCAAACTCTTCCCCTGATAGTTCGCCCTTCTCGTTGGCATACTGATAGTAGCCTGTTTCCATGTTTGGAAGAAACAGCTGTTTGCTCTGAACATCCCATAAAGCATTATTTTCTGTTACTTCATAGCCATTTTCTGCCTTTGTTCCGTTCTTTAATGGAATAAACTTCTCATCCTCGGCACTGAACTTTCTTAAACCGCTTAAGGTTAGTTCCTGACCTTTCTCGGCAAGATGAAGCTGTAGTCTCTGGATGTTGTTCTTTAATGACAGCATCTGTCTCATAGGAACAACAGTTCCCTGGACAGAGTCTGTGCTAGCTTTCACAAGGTTAATTGCAATAGGAGTTGTGTTTTTGTTATCTGAATCTGAGTTCTGCTTTAGCTCAACAGGATTATCAAGCTTATATGATTCACCGTCTTTGCTTAACAGAAGGTCATATTTGCCTTTTCCAAGGTCAAAAAGTTTGAAATCGTAATCACTACCCTCTGTCTTGAAGGTTTTCTTAAGGTGATATTTCATTGCGTTTTCAACACTCATAACATGAGCACCAGAATAATTGGTGAATGAAATCCACAGAGTATAAACCAGAGGGAAGATAATAAATGCGGTCATGCCGGCTACAGCAGGGAAAGCGTAGCGCTGGGCATACATTTTCTTACTTACAAATACGTATACACCAACACCTACAAGTACAAGGTCAAGCAGAGGATATGCAATATCTCCGTTTATGTACATGCAGACATCAGCATACAGATTTACAAGAACAATTAGTAAAACAATTGTCCATTTCATAGCGACTTTTGGACAAAGTTTCTTATCCTGAATCGATGACAGAATCATGTCTAAAATTCCTAATTTGCCAAAAAAAGAGTAAAAAAATTCCCAGCACTAAAGAAACATGCTGGGAGATTAGTTGTTAGATTATTCGCTTACAATACGCTTTGCAGCAGTATTTGCAGCCTCTTCAACGCCCTGACGACCTGAAGTTACATTCTTTAAAGCAGTCTCTACTGAAGACCAGAATTTGCTCATCTCAGGAACTGAAGGCATTGGCTCACCGTTTTCAGCGTTAACCTTGGTGGTTGCGATTCGAGGATCTTTATCAAGCTTTTCCTGGAAAGACTTAAGTGCAACTACACCCATAGCCTTATCGTTGTTAACAGCTTCAAGACCTTCGTCAGTTAATAGATAGTTCTCAAGGAACTCAACAGCAAGATCCTTGTTAGGAGAAGCAGAATTCATTGCAAGACCGGTTACACCAACAAAAGCCTTAGCATCCTTGCCGCCTAACTTAGGTAA
>JAGDBH010000086.1 GCA_017959135.1 Succinivibrio sp.
GAATTTATAAAATTTTTTCTATAAAACCAGCTTTAACTTTGTATAATGAAAGAGATACTATTACAAAAGTTAAGCTGGTTTTTTTTATGAAATTGTCAAACATAGTAAAGTCTCTACTGTTAGGAACTTCAATCTGTTTCCTTGCAGTAAATTTTAATTGCTCATATGCTGCCCAGGATAAAGGGAAACAGACTGTACAGACCCAGAAAAAGGCTAAGAAAACTAATCCTGCTAAAAAGACCAATAAGACAAAGACAACCAAGAGCACAAAGAAATCAAAAAGCTCAAAAGCAACAAAATCAAATAAAGCAAAATCTTCATCAACAGCCAAGAAAGCTACTAAGAGTAATAAGAACTACTACAAGGCTCCTATTGCGAAGGAAAATATCAGACAGAGCTATATCCAAGGTGATTTAACAACTGAGAATCCTTTAATTGCAACAACACCAAAGCTTATAAATCAGAGAAAGTATTTCAAGGATGCAGAGACCGCAGCTAAAAACGGTGATACTGCTGAGGCAATGCGCATCAAGAGAAATCATCTTGAGGACTATCCTTTAGCTTTATGGGTTGATTACTGGTATCTGACCAACAATATGGATGTTTCAAAATATCCTAAGGTTGTGGAATTTATAAACAGTAATGACCACAGAGAGTTAAGTGCCATCCTGAAAAACAAATATATTGATTTCATGGCAAGACAGGGAAAGTACAGACAGGTATCAGAGCTTATCGGCAAGAAGAAACCTTACAATGACAATCAGGAACTAACTGCTTCTCAGCAGGCTCTGCAGTGCAGATACTATGAGGCAAGATGGCATCAGGGACTTGCTGATATGTCTGCACAGATTTTTGCCAATAAGGTTTATATGCAGCTAAAACCATATCCATCTGGATGTTCAGGTCTTATTTATGTCTGGGGACAGAATGGCAATCTGAATGACACAAACCGTATGGATAAGTTTGAGAGACTTTATATCCAGAGAAGATATGCTGATTCAACCAGAAATCTTGCAGCAGAATTTTCTCCTGATTCTAAATTTAAAAGACGCATTGACCTTGCAATGGATTTATACGAGGATCCATCTAAGATCCTGACCGATGAATATCTGCCATCAGCAGGTGATGTTCATCGTGTAGCTGTATTAGCCTTCAAGCGTTTTGCCAACCTGAATCCTGAAGAGGCAAATCCTCATTTTGAATATTTCTGCAAGAAGTTTAGTATCACTCCTACAGAGCGTCTGGATATTATTCAGATAATTTCAAGAGGATTCCTTGGAAGAAACGCAACCTTAGAGCAGGTTACCTGGGTTGATAAGCATCTGCCTGCAATTGAATGGTCTGATGAAATCAAGATCATGAGAATGCGCAAAGCAATCTGGTTCGCTCAGTGGCAGGTTGTCTATGATCTTTACAATCACCTGAATCCAAATGATAAGAAAGAAATCAACTGGAGATACTGGAAGGCTAGAGCTGCCTACGAGATTGGCGAGAAAGATCAGAGTATTCACTTAATGAAGGAAGTAGCAAAGGATCGAAGCTTTTTTGGATTCCTTGCAGCGCAGGAATTAGGTCAGCAGCCTCCATTCAATCACGAGCGTCTTTCATCTACAGCAAAATGGCCTGATACTGTTCTATATAACAAGGCTGCAATAAGATTCTTTGAATTTAAGGCATTAGACAGTGCCAATGCAAGCATTGAGTGGAACGAGGTTGCAAAATACGGAACTAATGATGAAGCTATGGTCATGGCTGACTGGGCTTTAACTTCAGGTAACATCAATTATGCAATTATGTCTGTAATTGCCGGTAAGAGATGGGATGCTCTTGATTACAGATTCCCTAAGGCATTCCTGAATCTGTATAAGAAGTACTCTTCATCTACCAATGTTCCAATTTCATTCCTGTATGGAATTTCCCGTCAGGAGAGTATGATGAATCCAAATATTAAATCACCTGTAGGTGCAGTTGGTTTAATGCAGCTGATGCCTGAAACTGCTAGAGTTGTTTCTAAAAAGAATAACTGGGATTATAACGGGCCTAGAGATCTGGTTATTCCTGAGAACAATATACGTCTGGGTTCTGCCTATCTGAAGGATATGTTGGAGAAATTCGATAATAACAGAATTCTTGCAGCAGCAGCTTATAATGCTGGTCCTAACAGAATTCCAAGATGGAAGTCCGCGGATGGAAAGAAGCGTGATACTCCAATGTTTATCGAGAACATTCCATTTAAGGAAACCAGACTGTATGTACAGAATGTTCTACTGTACGATGTGATTTATAAGAAGCTTCTGACCGGTAAGACAGATCTTCTATTAAAAGATAATGAACAGAAGTACAGATATTAAGGTTAACATACTGAGTTTTAACGCTTAAAATCTTTACAAAAAGTTAAAATTAGGTATTATATTACCTGTTGTGCCCAGGTGGTGAAATTTGTAGACACGCTACTTTGAGGGGGTAGTTCTTCCCGGAGTACGAGTTCAAGTCTCTTCCTGGGCACCAAACATCACTCTATCATTTCTTTTTTCAAATCTTTTTTATAACGAATCATTCATTTTTCAATAATTTGCTTTTTTATA
>JAGDBH010000087.1 GCA_017959135.1 Succinivibrio sp.
AATTACAACACCTTCTACAACCGCACTCTTAGGTGGATTGATAAGTTCTAGTTTTAAACCTCGCTCGTTTCGGATAATGCTGATTTCAAAATCACTGAAATTATCCAGCAATTCCTTTGAATTGTCTGTAATGTTTCCGCTGTTTAAAACAGCTAAAGAGCAGTTACGATAGAGCTCATAAAGCTCTCCCTTGCTCGATAGAGACAAAGCATCGGCTTCGCTTTGGGTTAACAAAGCCATGGAACCTGATGGCCATACATCAACAATACTCATATGGGCTCCTTATTTATAATAATTACCATTAGATTATAGCCCGCAGGTGCGGGCCATGATTTGACGTGTACAGCTTTTTGTAAAAAATACTGTATTTTTAAGTGGTTATTGTCTAATAAATCTTACAGAAGTGAATTTCTGATCTTTTAGACTGGTTCTGACAGGATTGATATCAATACCGCCTCTTCTGGTGAAGAATGCTGAAACGGTAAGTTCTGAAGGCTCTAATGCGTGCATGATATCAGAGTAGATAAGCTCAACACACTGTTCGTGGAAGCCCTGATGATTTCTAAGTGAAACCAGATAATTCAGAAGAGACTCTTCGTTAGGTACTAGCCCCTTATACTCAATCATTACTGTTGCGTGATCCGGCTGAGAGGTAACAGGGCAAAGTGATCTGAAGAGATTGGTGTAATAGGTCTTTGATACAGTTTTTTTACCTTCAGCATGGCTTAGAACCTTTGGTGAATACTCGTAGTTATTAAAACTCATGGTCTTTGCAAAATCCTGCTCTTCAAGACAGATTCCCTTTGGACTCTCAAAGGCAAATTCCTTGTTCTTAACCTCAAACAGCTTTACTTCGACCTCACATTCAAGAAGTCTTGACAGATCTCTTGCAAAAATGGTCTCCACATCTTTCAGAGACTCAAATTTTGTCATGGTAAATGACAGTTCATAAAGCTTTAGGGACTTTGATTCTACGATATATCTGCTGGATGCAGGAACCTTCATAATACCCATGCAGACTTCTGGCAGGCCGTTTAAATTCAGATAGGTCATTTCATACAGACGCCAGATATCTACACCGTTAAAGCTCTTAAGATGCTTAATAGCTGAACGGCCTAGTGCTCTTTCAATTCTGTGAAGTCTTGATGGAGCGTATTCGTTATCGTAGGTGGTATTCTTTCCAAGAACTAATGGTGAGTTCTCCATTAAAGGTCTCCGTATTTGCTTCCGAGAATACACAATGCAGCCAGGGCTGCGGTCTCGGTTCTTAAAATTCTAGGTCCTAAGGTTACGCCAACAAAACGGTTTTCTGCTGCCTTTGCAATTTCCTCTGCATCAAGGCCACCTTCAGGTCCGATTAAAAGTCTTAAATGCTGTCTGATTTCAAGCTCAGTCAGTTTCTTATCAGCTCTTGGATCAAGGGTTAATGAAAGAGCCTCTGGATTCTGTGTATACCAGTCGTCAATATTGGTGATGTCATTAACTTTAGGCACCACATTTCTGCCAGACTGTTCACAGGCGGAAATAGCAATCTTCTGCCACTGCTCAACCTTTTTTGACTGGCGTTTTTCA
>JAGDBH010000088.1 GCA_017959135.1 Succinivibrio sp.
ATATGTTCCTTTTGAAGGTGTAAGCCTGCATAAGGCTGAGGATGATACTCTGGTGATTGATGCTCCATATATTGGAGTAGAATCCCTCAAGACCAACGACATTGTTGAATTTAATTCTGATAATTCTTTCACGGTTATAGGACGAGCAGTTAACATCATTAACAGCGGCGGTATAAAGATTCAGATTGAAATGCTTGAGGAAATGATAAGAGATTCAATCAGTTGTGATTTCAATATCACCTCCGTCGCCTCGGATAAGTACGGTGAAACCGTATGTCTTCTGCTTGGTGGAGCAGAAGCATATTCAGCTGAACTTAAGGATGAGGATATTCTTGTTCCTTTAAAGAAAAAGGTTCCTAAGTACTGGGAGCCAAAGCTTATCCTAAGAACAGCAAATCTGCCTAGGACCGAATCTGGAAAGCCTGCAAGAGCAAAGCTTAAGGCTCTGGCAAGAGAGCTTTATCAGGAACAGCAAAACCTTTAGAGGAGATATTTTCTTGTTTAATATCAGAGTGCTATTCAAAAACGCAATGGAATATGTATCACTGTTCATGGTGATAGCGTTTTTCTCAGGTATCTGTGCAAAGGGCCCTGAATGGCTTACTGCCTTTGATTACTCAACTATTCTGGGTAAATTCGGTACCATAGCCGGAAGCTCTGATAATTTTACAGGTCATGGGGATATCAGTGTAAGAAGCGCTTTTCTGTTTGCGCTATCAATTATTCCTGGAATTATTCTCTCTTTAGGAGTGCTTTCAGTTGCAGGTTATCTTGTAGCCTTAAATGCTGCGGGACGTCTTTTCTCCTTTATTCTAAAGCCTCTATTAGGGCTTCCAGGCTGTTCAGCCTTTGCGATAATAAGTTCACTTCAGAGCTCTGACAGTGGTGCGGTAATGACCAAGGACCTATATGATCAGAGGATTATTAACAGAAAACAGCGCTGCATCTTTTCTGCCTTTGAATTTTCATCCGGCGGCTCCATAGGTGTTTATCTGACAGCAATGCCGATTATATCTGCACATCTTAACCTTCCTATTCTCATGCCACTGGGTATTATCCTGGTTATCAAGATTGTCGGTGCCAACCTGATTAGAGCTTATCTATCCTTAAGGAATGAAGAGAACGATACTGAGGTGAAAGTCCAGGATGAGATTGTGGAAAACAGAAATATAAAGCAGAGCAAAGAGAATATTTCCAATATTGCCGATGCTTTTATCAGTGGTGCTAAAAGAGCCATCAATATCAGTCTGAACATCATGATGCCGAATGTAATAATGGCTTTTGTTCTGACAGCTGTTCTTATGAAAATAGGTGCCATGGATTTTTTAGGCAGAGTAGGTTCTCCTCTGATGCAGATTTTCGGTCTGAACGGTCAGACTATGGTTGTTCTGGTCTCAGCATGGTTTTCCGGTCTTGGCGGTGTGGCAATGGGCGCAACCATGTGTGCCACCGGTGAGATTACACAGACACAGCTTGCAATCATTACTCCTGCCATCTTCCTGATGGGAGCGCAGCTGCAGTATATGGGACGCATTCTTGGTGTTATCGGACTTGAATTCCGTCATTACCGACTGATGTTTGCCATCAGCATTATTAACGCAATTATTTCAATTCTGGTAATGAAAGCTCTTGTTTAAAGGTAACAGCTTCATTTTTCTGAATTAATTTTTATCTTTGATTCTGTTTTTTATCTGATTTACAAAGATAATTAACAGAAAATGAATTTTATTAATCAGTTTGTATGAAAATCCTCCTCTAAACTCATATAATGGTGTCACGGACAATATATATCGAATTTAAATAATACGGAACCTAAGGGATTTATCGTGAAAATAGTACGACGTGATATCGTTGATGATAGTCACTTGCAGACTTTTGTATCTGATCCGATTATTCGGCAGATACTTGCAAGAAGAGGCGTATCATCGGAAAGTGAGGTTACATGCCAGCTTTCGGATATCTATCATTACAGAGACCTGCATGATATCGACAAGGCAAGTAACATTCTTGCTGATGCCATTGAGAACGGTGACAAGATTCTGGTTTCTGGTGATTACGATGTTGACGGTATTACAGGTACAGCCCTGGGCGTCAGAGGTCTTAAGGATTTAGGCGCCTCTGAGGTAAGATATTTTGTTCCATCAAGATATGAAGGCGGCTACGGTGTCAGTAACGAGACTGTAGATGAAGCCATAGCTCATGGAGTAAAGCTGATTCTGACCGTGGATAACGGTGTCAGCTGCAGGGAATCGATTAATTACGCCAAAAGCAAAGGACTTAAGGTTGTAATTACAGATCATCATGAAACTCCTGAGGTCCTGCCGGACGCTGATGCCATTGTTGATCCTAAGCTTCCTGAAGATAAATTCCCTTCAAAAAATCTATGTGGCGCTGGTGTGCTGTTCTATGTTCTGGTTGCAACCAGAGCTGTTTTAAGAGACAGAGGCTTTTACGATAAGACTCATGTGCCTCTGATTGCAAGATTCCTTGATCTTGTGGCTTTAGGCACCATCGGCGATGTAATGCAGCTTGATGCAAATAATCGTAAGCTGGTTAAATACGGTTTTGAAAAAATCAGAGCCGGAAAATCAGTTATCGGCGTCAAGGCTCTGGCAGCATCCTGCAGAGTTGATCTTGCAGCCATCAATTCAGTAAGTATTGCCTTTGATTTATGTCCAAGACTTAATGCTCCTGGACGTATCAAACTTGAAAACAATCCAGCGGTTTCTTTAATGCTTACCGATGACGAGTCTGAGGCCAGCATTATTGCCAGGGATCTTGAGATGTGCAATAAGCGTAGAGGCGATTATGAGCGCGTCTTCCTAAAGGAAGCCACAGAGGATGCTCTAAAGCAGGAAGGCAACTGTGCGATTGTTCTGTACCGTCCAAACTGGCTTGTAGGTTTAGGCGGTCTTATTGCCAGCCGAATCAAAGAGAAGTTTTCTGTGCCTTGCTTTGTTTTCTCCGGCTCAGGAGACGAGCTTGCAGGCTCAGCCCGTTCAGTTCCAGGCTTCAGTATTGTAAAGAATCTTCAGCTTCTGTCAGAGAAGTGTCCTGATCTTCTGATTAGATTCGGTGGTCATGCCATGGCAGCCGGCGCATCTATTCACAAGGATAATTTTGAGAAATTCAAAGAGCTCTTTAATCAGGTTGCAAAAGAGAATCTTGGCAATCCTAATGATGAAGAGATTATCTCTGATGGTGAGCTCCCATCTAACTATCTGACTATCGGCTTTGCCCGTGATCTTGAAGCCTACGGTCCATGGGGTAACGGCTTTGAAGAGCCTTGCTTTGACGGTGAGTATACTGTCGAGGACGTATTTGTAGTCGGCAGCCGTCATCTGCGTTTTAATCTTCGCAATGATGATGGTTCATATATGCGAGGCATCAAGCTCAGAGCAACTCCTTCAGAGCGTGAAATTCAGGCCAATATGAGAGTAAGAGCCGTATATACAATCGGTGTAAATCACTATATGGGCTCTGAGCGTCTTGAAATCAAAATCTCCTCTATCGAAAGGATCTGATTGAAAAGTATTTAAGCAAAAAAAAGCCTGAATTTTAATTCAGGCTCTAAGTTTTGTTTGATTGGTTTTTTATTTTTTCTGGATCCTGCTGTTGGCGTACATTGCTGCACCGATAATTCCTGCCAGATTCAGGGTTGTTGCAGGAACTACCTTGGTTTTCAGTGTCAGCTGATCTTTATATTTTTCAAATTTCTTTGATACACCGCCGCCAAGCACAATAAAATCAGGTGAAGTTAAAAATGCTATGTATTCTAAGAATTTGTTTAGTCGCTCTCCCCATTCTTTGAATTTCATATCTTCCTTTTCTCTGACAGAGTCTGCGCAGTAATGCTCTGCAATATCGCCCTTGAACTTGATATGTCCAAATTCGGTATTAGGGAACATCTGTCCGTTATAGAAAAGGGCAGAACCGATACCGGTACCTAAAGTCAGGAATAAAACTGAACCTTTATAGCCTTTAACTGCACCAAAGCTTAATTCTGCAAGACCTGCAACGTCAGCATCGTTTGCCACGAACACATCAAGACCGACAGTCTTTGAGAACAGTTCTTCAACCTTTACGTTAATCCATGACTTATCGATATTTGCTGCTGTCAGCACCTCTCCGTTAATAACACGGGCAGGGAAACCGCAGCCGATTGGGCCCTTGTATCCAATCTGATTAACCAGTTCCTTAAGAGTCTCTGCTACAGCTTCTGGAGTTGCAGGCTGAGGAGTTGGAATTCTAATTCTTTCTGTTTTCAGTTCGCCTGTCTCTGTATCGACAATTGCACCTTTAATTCCGCTACCACCAATATCAACACCCAAAATTTCCATGGAAAACCCCTTGAAATGACATAGTTATTTGTTTATTTGAGTATAGACAATAATGCAGCTGGACTTCCATAGGAATTGTTTAAAAGGTAGAGGTTTAGTCAAAAAAAATCAGAAAAATTTCTTGTTTTAAGGTTTTGCTAAGTGTTAATAAGCAAAATGTCGGTAATTTTGAGCTATTTGTCTTTTGTTGTGTTCAATTCTTCTCATGTACACTTCAGATTGCCTGTTTCTATGTTAAACTTTTGAAATGAGGAAGATAAATCCCGAAAATTCCTGAAAAAAGAGTGTATCTGATGAATAAGGTTTTTTGTATAAGTTACTCTGACTTTGGCTATCTTTTAAGTGAACAGGACTGGACAGTAGAAATAAGAAAGCTGCAAGAGTTTGACTATGGCGTTTATGAGGACATTTTAAGAAGCGGTCCGTTTCTTATCAAAAGAAGATTTCTGTCAAATTTACCGGATATTTTTGATGACTGCTCAGAAAAAAAGAGTGAACCGGTTCTGCCTGAAGATATAAAAAGACTTATTCTAAATAGAGATGATACAGAAGTTCTGGTTATTGGCTCTAATGAATTTATGCAGCTGTTTTCTGATGAGAGTAAAGATGAATTCGGCTGTGTATGCGTAGAGCGCGAAAGAATTACCTGTAATACCGCTGATCCTGAAGATCTTGCTGAGGATGTAGTGATTCTTGCATCCTGTGGTGTTGATCTGAACAATCCTGATCTTAATATCTAAGAGGTTTTAAGATGTCCAAATTACCTTATGAAGTTTTTACCAGCGATGAAGTTAAGCAGATAGAGGCAGATCATGCCAAATCTCATAATGGTCACTGCTTTGATCTGATGCAGAAGGCCGGAAAATCTGTATTTGACTACATTGTACGTGAATGCGGGGATGCCAAGGA
>JAGDBH010000089.1 GCA_017959135.1 Succinivibrio sp.
ATACAGAAATTGAAGGCTTTGACTCTCAGGTTTTAGGCAGATTCTTTAAGTTTATTGAGAATATCAAGCATCTGAGAGACGAGTTTATTCTGCCTGAGGAGCGTGATTCATCTGTAAAGGGAAATGGTGAGATAAGCAGAAATCTTAAAGAGTGGAGTGAAACTCTTGAGACTGAAATCTTCGAGCGTTTCTTCTATGACGGAGATGACCCTCTGGCTCTTGAGTCTGATACCTATAGAGAATGCAGTGAAATCAAGAGACTCTGTGACGATGTAAGTGATGTTGTTGAAAGATTAAGACTGGATAATCAGAGTGATGAGCATGAAGCAAAAGACCTTAAGATAGCTCTTCCTGTTTTCAGAAGCATGCTTAAGGATAAGCTTTCAAAGTCAAATGAGGCCAACACCTTCAAGGGCAGTAAGGTTATTTTCTGCTCCATGATCCCAATGCGAGCCATTCCGTTTAAACATATCTTTATCCTTGGAATGGATGATATCAGTTTCCCAAGACAGGATAAGATCCCTGCCTTTAATCTTGTTGGTGTTAAAGGTCTATTCAGACGAGGTGACCGTTCTCGAAGCATTGATGATCGCTACTGTTTTATGGAAGCGATTTTATCTGCAAGAGAATCTCTCTATATCTCCTACATAGGTAAAAGTCCTATTGATAACAAGGAGAGAAATCGTTCAACTGTACTTGAGGATCTATTTGACTATATCTGTGACGTTTTCACTGTAAAAGGTGTTGGCGACAGTCTGGACGAGGATAGGAGCGAGGAAAAGGTTGAAAAGGAGATTACTGAGGCACTAAAGAGCAGACTGATAAGACAGGAGACCTTAACCTCATTTAATCCTGATAACTATACCGATGAGTTGGGCAGTGATCTTGTAATCAGGCATATTCCTTCCTTTGACTCTCACAGCTATGTTCCTGAATTCTATGATTCAGATTTGAATGCGGTTAAAACACGAGAATACCTCGGAAACAGGGGCGCAGATTACTTTGGTGTTTCAATTGAGGATAAGCTTACCCTTGATATACGTGCATTGAAAAAGTGGTTCGTAAAGCCTTGCGAATCATTCTTAAAGAGTAATCTTGAGGTAAGACTTCCTGCTACTGATTCTTCTGATCTCTCTGATGATGAGGATTTTTCTATGGGGGATTTTCAAAGGAATAATCTTCTACAGGAACTAGATGGATTCTCTTTTGATTCTGCAGAGAAATATCTTGAAACACAGTCTGAGAAGGGAAGACTTCCTTATGGAGTTTTATCTGATGGCATTAAGATAGGACTTATGGCTCAGCATAAAGGACTTTCAGCTGCATTAGATAATTCCTTAGGTCAGAGAAATATAAGCGAGCATAAGTATCAGAGAACCTTTGAGGTGTCTCTCTCTGAGTTTTCAGAGGTATTAAATGAGCCTTCCTTTATGAACAGAAAATTCACTGTAGAGTTTTCTGGAACAGTTTCATTCCCTAATATTCTGACTGATTATTACTCTAAAGCAGAGTCTGGGGCAAATTTCATAATGGATGCTGTATTAAACTCATTCGCTCTTCACTATGCATCTCTTCCATCCCTTGTAAGTATCATCAGCAGGGATGGAAAAACAGTTAGCTACGATGTAAAACTTTTAGGGGACAATGATTTTATTGACAGTGTCTTTAAAAATCTTCTCTCGATTGTGCTGATTGCTATGCTAAGACCGCTTCCGGTTACTAAGAAAATGCTGACTGTTGTGGGAGATCATAAATCTCAGGACAAGTTCTTTGAACACTCAGCGGAAGCTAAATACTTATTTGGAGATTTCGATCTTCTCTCAGATATTCTTAAGAATTTTATATATCTTGGCCGTTCCGAGGATGCGATTGCTTCTGTTAATGGACCAATAGAGCTTTATGACATTCTGAGATCCTGTTCTGATAGAGAAGATAAATCCTCAGATAAGAAAACAAATAAAAGAGATACAGCTAAATAAGGTTAATGGTGGAGATAAAAATGAATAACAATGA
>JAGDBH010000012.1 GCA_017959135.1 Succinivibrio sp.
CAACTTCAGTAGTCAGATCCTTAGCCATCTCAGTAATATTCTGCATATTAGTTGAGATTTCAGCGGTTGCAGTTGTCTGCTGTTCAGCAGCCGTAGCAATCTGTGTAATCTGAGCGTTTACACCAGAAACCTGATCTGAGATTGATCCCAGCAGTGAGGATACTCCGGATGCTTTTTCAGCAAGTGTATTCATGGTCTCCAATGAAGATGTCATTGACTGATTTGCTTCATTGGCATCATTTTGAATTTGGGTAACCATACTGATGATTTCCTGAGTTGAGCTTCCTGTTCTTGATGCAAGTGAACGAACTTCATCTGCAACAACGGCAAATCCTTTTCCTGCCTCACCCGCGCGTGCAGCCTCAATTGCGGCATTTAGAGCCAGCAGGTTGGTCTGAGATGCAATATCTTCAATTGTCTGCACAATAGTTCCAATTTTCTGGGACTGATCTACAAGAGCCTGAATCTGAGAGGCATCTCTCTTTGACTGTTCAACCTGCTGATGAATACCGGCGATCGTTGCTTCAACCTCGGATACACCCTGATTTGTGGTTACATTTGACTGATCTGCTGATGCAGCGGCGTTCTCGCAGTTCTTTGCGATATCTCCTGTGGTTGAAACCATTTCATCTGAAGCTGCAGCCACAGTTAGAGCGCGGTTCTGGGTATTCTGAGATGATTCATTGATTCGATTAGTTACATCGTTGATTGCAGTGATTTTCTCTTCAATAGCAAAAGTCTTGCTCTTAATGTGTCCAACCAGAGAATTCATCTGCTGACGCATGTTCTCGATTCTCTTTAATAGAGTACCAAATTCATCAAGACGCCTTGAATGAGTTTCATGAGTAAGATCTCCGCTGGCAATCCTATCTGCTGCTCCAACTGCCTGCTCTAGGGCTGCAACAATGCTGCCAGAGAATATAAGAGCAATGGTAACTGCGATAATAACCGCAGCTACAGATACAACCAGAATAATCAGAATAGGTGTGGTACTTGCGATGGTATCCACTCGTCCTGTTGTCTGTTGGATCTGATGTTTAGTAATAGCTAGAGTATGTGCTTTTACGGAATCACTCACCTTAAACAGGCTCTTTTCATATATAATCTGAGCCATTGGTGCGTTTTTCTTCTGAACTGTTGGAATGAATTTCTCTTTTACAAGCGTTATATATTCTTTTACTCCTGCGGCAATGGGATCTACGTTTTTACGATTGTTGGTATCTGTTTTATCAATAAAATCAGTTGCTTCCTGAAGAACACTGATTTTTGCCATCAGTTTTTCTTCTTCCTGAGGATTGTACTTCTTTAAATCAGACTGTATTTCGAAGCAGATTTCATCAACTTCTTCCATGGAATAGTAAATCTTGCTGACAGCTTCATATCTTGTACCAAGTATGAAGTGTACATATTTGATTACGTCATTTGTTTTAAAAAGCTGAACCAGGGAGATGGCTGAAATCAGAATTGTTAAGATAATGATAGAGAAGAATGCTGAGACGAGTTTTCCTCGTACAGACATTTTATTGAATATAGGCATAGCTATCCTTCCTTGTATAGAGTAATAAGAAAATAAGCTACATAAAGTATAGTTAACAAACTGATAATGAACACAATTTACAAATGTTATCGTGAGATGTAGATCATCCTTTTGCCTAGTACGTATTAGTTTTTCTTTTGAAAGTTTTTGTTTTTGAGAAGAAGGCCATAGCTTAAAAAAACTATGGCCTAAAGAAAAGAAATGAATTATTCTGCATTAAACTTTTAGTTCTTTAACCTCATCTAAAAGTTCATTTAAAAGATTAACGGATTCTGATACGCATAGTTTTGCTTCATCAACCTCTGTGTTAAGGTGCTGGGCCATCTCGGTGATACTCTGCATATTTGTAGAGATTTCTGCTGTTGCAGTAGTCTGCTGCTCTGCGGCAGTTGCAATCTGGGTTATCTGAGAATTTACACCTGCAACCTGCTCTGAGATTGAATACAGAAGATCTGATACGGATGAGGTTCTTAAGGCAAGA
>JAGDBH010000090.1 GCA_017959135.1 Succinivibrio sp.
CAAGAGAAAAGGTGTTCTGGGAAACTCTGGAACAGCTAAAGGCTCTTGGTGCAACCTCTATTCTGGTTGTTCCTATTGAAAAAATGCTTGGCTAATAAGGGACAGAAATGGAAGTAAAGATTTGGAAAGAACTGAGCAGCAAGGAGCAGGAAGCTGCTCTGATGAGACCTGCTCAGGCCTCATCTGACAAGATCAGAGAGATTGTTACATCAATTATTTCCAGAATCCGCAAAGAGGGCGATACCGCCCTTTTTGAGTATTCTAAGACCCTGGATAAGTTTGAGGGTGAGAATATCGAGTGGACTGCAGAGGAAATCAGTGCTGCCAGTGAAAGAGTTGATGCAGACCTTAAGAAGGCTATTGATACAGCCTATGAGAACATTGCAAAGTTTCACGCAGAGCAGAAGCCTCATCACATAAAGCTTGAGACCTTCCCAGGTATTGTTTGTGAGACTCATACTCACCCAATCGACTCAGTAGGTCTATATGTACCAGGCGGTTCAGCACCATTGGTATCAACAGCACTGATGCTTGCTGTTCCAGTTAAGATTGCACAGTGCCCAGAGGTAATTCTCTGCTCACCTCCTCCTATTTCTGATGCCATTGTTTATGCAGCATCATAGGCTGGCGTAAAGAGAATCTTCAACCTGGGCGGAGCTCAGGCTATTGCAGCTATGGCCTATGGTACAGAAAGCGTACCAAAGGTTCTTAAGATCTTCGGACCAGGCAACCAGTTTGTAACCATGGCTAAGAGAATCGTATCCAACGATGCACAGGGTGCCTCAATCGATATGCCAGCAGGTCCTTCAGAGGTTCTTGTAATTGCATCAGACAGCGCAAATCCAGAGTACATTGCAGCAGATCTGCTCTCTCAGGCAGAACACGGCCCTGACTCACAGGTAATTTTAATTGCCCTAAGTCAGGAGTTTGCACACAAGGTTATGCAGAAGGTTGATGAACAGCTTGAAGCACTTCCACGTAAGGAAATTGCGCTTAAGGCTCTATCTAAGAGTACAGCTCTGGTAGTAGATACCTTAGATGAGGCTGCTGAGCTTTCAAACAGATATGCTCCTGAGCATCTGATTCTGCAGATTGATGATCCTGATTCTCTAATCGGAAAACTAAGAAATGCAGGCTCAATCTTCGTTGGAGCCTACACTCCAGAGTCTTTAGGCGATTATGCATCAGGCACCAACCATACACTTCCAACCTATGGTTATGCTAAGACCTTCAGTGCCCTGGGTACAGATGACTACAGACGTCGCTATACAATTCAGAGAGCATCAAAGGAAGGCTTAAAAGAGATTTCAAAGACTGTCACCACCATGGCTTCAGCTGAGGGTCTTGATGCCCACGGAAATGCCGTTGTTGTGAGAGTAAAAGATATTTAAACTGAGGATAATTTTATGAACTTTGAAAAACTAATTACCAAACACGTACAGAAGCTTGTCCCTTATTTATCAGCTCGTCGTATTGGTGGTCATGGTCATAACTTCCTCAATGCAAACGAGTCTCCTAAATCAGAGGGCTATTTTTTAAATTCATCAACACTCAACAGATATCCTGACTGTCAGCCAGAGGATCTGATTGAAAGATATGCTGACTTTGCCGGCGTACACAAGTCAATGGTACTTGCTGCCCGTGGCTCAGACGAGGTTATCGGGCTTATCATCAGAACCTTCTGCGAAGCAGGCTCTGAGGGTATTCTGATTGCTCCTCCAACCTACGGAATGTATGAGGTTGCAGCCAACACCAACAATGTACTTGTTGCTACAGCCAAAAGAGAGTCTGACTTCTCATTAAAGGCTCAGTCACTGATTGATGCTGTCAACAGCAGCTCATTTAAGATTAAGGCTGTATTTATTGACTCTCCAGCAAATCCACTTGGAAATATCTTTGAGAAGGCTGAGCTTGAAAAACTGCTGAAGGCCCTTCCTGATACTCTTATTGTTATGGATGAGGCATACGTAGAGTTCGCATCAGAGGCCGATGATTACACCTCAATGGTAAAGGATCACGAGAATCTGATTATCACCAGAACTCTTTCAAAGGCATTTGCCCTGGCAGGTATCCGCTGCGGTTTTGCCATTGCCAACGAGAACATTATCAAGGCAATGCTGAAGGTAATTGATCCATATCCAATTTCCGATCCAGTGGCTCAGATTGCTGTTCAGGCACTTTCAGATCACGGTATCGAAATGACCCGCGAGCGAGTTGTAAAGTGCAACGAAAGACGAGCAAAGCTGAAGGAAGCTTTAGAGTCTCTGCCATTTGTTGTTAAGACCTTTGATTCTGTAGGCAACTTCATTTTAGTTGAGTTTAAAGACGGTCCTAAGGTTTTCGATGCCATGGTTCAGAAAGGCGTAATTCTGCGTTCCTTTGAAACCAAGCCAGGTCTTAAGAACTGCATACGAATCACTATCGGCTCTGATGCAGAATTAGAGGAGCTGATGCGCTACCTCAAGAGCGTGGAGATTTAGTGTGAAAAAATATCTTTTCATCGACAGAGACGGAACTTTAGTAACCGAGCCTGAGGATTATCAGGTTGATGCCCTATCAAAGGTAAAGTTTGAAAAGAATGTTATTCCTGTCCTGTTAAAGCTTCAGGCTGCAGGCTACACCTTTGTTATGGTTTCAAATCAGGATGGACTTGGAACAGAGTCCTTTCCTCTTGATACCTTCACTCCAGCTCACGAACTGATTCTAAATACCCTGGAGAGTCAGGGTATTGATTTTGAGCAGGTGCTGATCTGCCCTCACAAGCCAGAGGATCACTGCAGCTGCAGAAAGCCTGAGCTCGGTCTTGTAATGTCATATCTTAAGGACACCTCATGGGATAGAACAAAATCCTATTTCATCGGTGACAGAGATACCGACGTCAAGATGGGACATAACATGGGCATCACTCCTATAAAGTACGATCCTGAGAATATGGGCTGGGACAGAATCGCTGACGAACTCTGCTCTCTGCCACGTGTTGCCACCGTTGAGAGAAACACCCGTGAGACCAAAATCAGAATTACTGTTGATCTTGATCATAGCGGTCGCTCTCACTTTGATACCGGCATCGGCTTTTTTGATCACATGCTTGATCAGATTGCAACTCACGGCGGTATCAGCATCGATGCCAAGGTTGAAGGTGATCTTGAGGTGGATGATCATCATACCATTGAAGATACCGGTATTGCCTTAGGCGAGGCTCTGTTAAAGGCTTTAGGCGATAAGCGAGGCATCGGCAGATTCGGCTTCGTGCTTCCTATGGATGAGGTTTACGCAAAGGTATTTGCAGACTGTCTTGATGATGACAATGTCACTGTCGCACTTGATATTTCAGGTCGTCCTCACGTTAAGTTTGATTTCTGCGCTGATTTCACCCGTGATAAGGTTGGTCAGATGTCAGCCCAGATGGTTCCTCATTTCTTCCATGCTCTGGCCGTAGCTATGGGATTAAGCCTTCATATGTATGTAAGTGAAGGTAATGCTCACCACCAGATTGAAGCTTTATTCAAAGCATTCGGAAGAGCCTTGAGAGTAGCTCTTGCAAGATCAGGAAATGAACTGCCATCTTCAAAAGGAAAGCTTTAATCATGAAGATTTCTATCATTGACACAGGTTCTGCCAATTTAAATTCTGTAGTACAGGCATTTAAGAGAATCGGCTATGAAGCAGTGATTTCATCAGAAATTGCTGATTTAAAAAACGCAGACAGACTGGTGCTGCCAGGCGTAGGTACAGCAGGTGCGGTAATGGATGGAATCAATAAGTTTAAGCTTAGAGATTTTATTCTTGAGACCAAAAAGCCTCTTTTAGGTATCTGTCTTGGCATGCAGATTCAGGCAACTGATTCAGAGGAAGTTCCTTTAGGTCAGGACAGCGTGATTGACTGTCTTGATATCGTAAAGTCACACGTTGTAAAGCTTAAGTGTGACGGACTGCGTCTTCCACACATGGGCTGGAATACCGTAAGTCACACCGATCATCCTCTGTTTGCAGATATCAGACAGGATTCCTATTTCTATTTTGATCACTCATTTGCCATGCAGACTGGAGACTACACCATCGGTAAAACCACCTATGGAACCGAGTTCTCATCAGCAATTGCCAAAGACAACTTTATGGGAGTACAGTTCCACCCAGAAAAGTCATCTGCAGCAGGTGAACAGTTACTGACAAACTTTATAAAGAATTTCTAGGAGCAAAAAATTGATTATCCCTGCACTCGATTTATCAGGCGGTCACGTCGTTCGTCTTAAGCAAGGTGATTTTGCTCAGAAGACCATATTTGATGTAGATCCTATCAAGAGAATTTACGATGCTGCCAATCAGGGAGCAGAACTGATACATATTGTTGATCTAGATGGAGCCAAAGATCCTGTTTTAAGACAGAGAGCTCTAATCAGCAAGATTGTTAAGGCCTCTCCGGTTCCAATTCAGACAGGTGGCGGCATCAGATCTGAATTTGATATCAGAAATCTACTGGATCTTGGTGTTGAGAGAGTTGTGGTAGGCTCAGTTGCAGTTAAACAGCCGCATTTAGTCAGAGGCTGGTTAAAGCTGTTCGGTGCCGAGCACTTTACTCTGGCATTAGATGTAAGACTTACAGACAATGTACCTTACGTTGCCACCCA
>JAGDBH010000091.1 GCA_017959135.1 Succinivibrio sp.
AAGACGTACATTGATACCTGCCATAAAGGCTCCCTTGTATGAGCTTCCGACTGCATATACCTTCTTTCCGTACTTGGTTGACTCAAGCAGATATACGAAGGCCAGGGTAAAGACAATCAGCACTATTCCGACAATTGGCAGAGTAATGAACTTGGAGTTACCGAAGGTGAACATGCTTTGGAACATGTCATGCTTGGTTATCATTCTGTAAACAGAGCTGCCGCCGCCTGCCAGAGTCTTGTCTATATGCTGACAGATGTACTGTGCAAAGGAGCGGAAGATAAGCATGGTTGCCAGAGTAACGATGAAGGAAGGCATTTTGACAATACCTACCAGCACACCGTTGATAAGACCGCAGAAGCATCCGAAAAGGACTGAGAACAGCAGTGTCAGCGTAATACTGTCGGTTGCATTGAAGACTATTACACTAAGTCCGCTCACCATAGCCAGCATGGAACCTACAGAAAGGTCGATTTCCGCGGTGATACATACCATGCCCATACCAATGGCAATTACGCCGATAACAGCGGAGTGACGCAGAATGTTCATGGTGGCATTCAGAGTAAGTCCACTACTGCTTGAGGCGTAAACCAGAAATATTACAATAAAAACAAATACATAGCTGTATTCGCGCCAGGCACTGGCAAGCAGCGAATTATTCTTCATTTTCTACCTCGGTCTGTTGTTCTTGTATTGAATTGGTTGAGTACATCATGATGGTGTGCTCTTCAATCTGTTCATGTGGAAGTATCTTTACTATCTTTCCATCGCAGAATACGGCGCAGTAGTCCGCAACCTTCTGAAGTTCTGGAATCTCAAGTGTATTAACCAGAATGGTCTTGCCGTTCTTAGCAAGCTCTAAAATCAGTTTGTAGATTTCTGCCTTGGCTCCCACATCAATACCCTGTGTAGGATTGTCAAAAAGCAGGATCTGAGCATCGGTGTTAAGCCATCTTGCGATAAATACCTTCTGCTGATTACCGCCGCTTAGGGAGGTGATTGGCAGAGTTGCTGATTCAGCCTTTAGATTCATCAGATCACGATATTTTTTGTATTTTTTCATCTCTTCCATATTGTTGATATGGAATCTGCCTGCGCTTAAGGTATGTTCGGCAAGATACATGTTCTCAAGAATATTCATGTCCGGAATGACTGAATTCTCCTTACGGTTTGCAGGAAGCAGGGCAATACCGTGTTTCATGGCTGCATGTACTGAAGCTGGTGGCAGTTCATGACCTAGAACCTTTACACTTCCTGATGATCTAAGGGTAGTTCCGAATAGGCACTGCATAAGCTCGCTGCTGCCTGAGCCTTCAAGTCCGGTCATGCCGACAATCTGTCCTTTCTTAACCTCAAGGTTTACATCATGAAAGCCTGGTCCTGTAAGATTGCTTATCTCAAGTACGGTTTCACCGGTTTCACGTTTTTCATAGATGTCAGAAGAGGTTCCGCTTCTTCCGACCATCAGTTTTGTAATCTCGTCTGGAGTTGTATCGCTGATCTTTCCTTCAGCGATATACTCGCCGTTTCGAAATACTGTGTAGGTATCGCAGTATTTAAAGATTTCAGGCATCTTATGGGAAATGAAAATAAAGGAGATTCCCTGTTTTTTCAGGCCTTCTACGATTGAAAACAGATGTTCAACCTCTTCGTTGTTGAGCGCGGTTGTAGGCTCATCAAGGATGAGTAGCTTTGCCTAGAAAAACAATGCCTTACTGATTTCCAGAAGCTGTTTGTCGCTGGTCTTAAGATCAGCCACCATTGCTTTGGGATCGATTGATACTCCAAGCTTTTTAAAGAGCTCTTCGCATCTTTGAATCATCTCCTTCTTCTTAAGATGTCCTAAGAAGCCGGAGAGTTCTTTACAGATAAAAATGTTCTCAAATACTTTCAGATCGTTGAAAAGATTTAGCTCCTGATGCACGAATGCTATGCCTAGCTCTTCAGTTCTGCTTACGGAGAGCTTTTCAAGTTTCTGACCTTCAAAATAAATCTCGCCACTATCCTTTGGGATAGTTCCGGTAAGAATATTCATCAATGTAGATTTACCTGCTCCGTTTTCACCGAGAAGGGCGTGAACCACGCCCTCCTCAACTTCGAGCTCTACATCTTTTAGCACAGGGACTCCGTTGAAGGATTTACAGATCCTGTGCATCTGCAGCAGAGGCATAATCAGTTTCTCCAGATCTTAATTGAAGGACTTGAAGTCTTTAACGTTCTCTTTTGTTACGTTGTGGCACTCGATAACGTGATCCTGTGTTACCTTCTTGCCGTCAAGATAATCCACCATATCCTGCTCTGCAGTCTGGATCATTGAAGGGCTGTAGGTAACGGACATGATGCCGCCTAGCTTTGAAGCGATATCCTTATACTCTTCACCGCGGATTACGCTGTAGATTTCCTCAAGACCGCCGCAGCCGGTGATGAATGGCTTGTGAGAGTAGAACTTGTCCTTGGTGCTCTCATCAATACCGCCGCCACGCAGAGCTTCTAGAATACCCATAGCCAGCTCGTCGTCCTCAGCATAGAACCACTTGATGTCTGCATTTGAAACTTCACCCATTAAAGACTCGAATGAGGTCTTGGTTGATGAACGGCTCCAGTTCATGGCACCTGAGTAGGTGATGTTCTTTAGCTGAGCATCTGACCACTTTAGGTTGTCAGCAATCTTCTTACCGTTGAATTCCTTCTTGCCTGACAGGTACTCGATAAAGCCCTTGTTACGCAGAGTGGTAACCGATGAGGTGTCGCCCTCGTATACATAAATCTTGTCACCTGGTTTTAAGCCGTTGTCTACGAAGTATGAAGCAGCACCGGCACCGATACCCTCGTTGTCTCCCTTAACATTTGAAACGGCTGTATTAGCAACACCATCAATGATGCGGTCGAATGCTACGTATGGAATCTCAGCATTTACGATCTGCTGGATACCTGACATTACGGTGTCATCGATTGGCTGAATTACGATACCGGCAAGTTTCTTGTCGCCTTGAGCGATGATATCTTCGATCTGGTTAATCTGATAGCCAGCGTTGTCACAGGTGATAACATTAACGTCATACTTGCCCTGAGATGTGATTTCCTTTGCCTTCTCTTTAGCGAAGGTAGCAACTGAACCGGTCCAGCCGTGATCCTCAGGTGAAGTCAGAACAATAATGTTCTTGTCAGCTGCAAATGCTGGTGCACTGAACATTGCAGATAAACCGCCGGCAATAACAGCAGCAATAATGCTTTTCTTAAACTTATTCATATGTAGCTCCTTGGTTTGTTTGATTTTTAGATAACAAAATTCTTCATGTAACGATATGACAGGGTAAGACTGTCTAAAATTCTCTGAGGGGTATCCTCAAATGAGCGGTCCTCTACCTCTACACAGGCATAGCCGTTGTAGCCGATATCTGTCAGAGCACTTACAAATCTTGAGAAGTTCACATCACCAAGACCAGGCAGCTTTGGTGCCATGAAATCCAGTGGGTAGGCAAGAATGCCGACCTGATTGAGCTTGCTCTTTAATACCTTTAAGTCCTTGAAATGAACGTGGAAAATCTTATCCTTAAACTCATATACAGGCTCAACATAGTCAATCATCTGCCATACGAAATGAGATGGATCGTAGTTGATGCCAAGATTGTCATAATCAAGGATTTCAAAAATTCTCTTCCAGTTGTGAGGAGTGGTCATAAGATTCTGACCGCCTGGCCACTGATCTGGTCCAAAGAGCATAGGGCAGTTTTCAATTGCAACCTTTACTCCAAGCTCCTTTGCCAGATCAAGAATCTCAGGCCAGACTTCCTTTACAATCAGTAGGTTATCTTCAAAGTTCCTGTTCTGATCTCGTCCGATGAAGGTTGTAACCATATTGATGCCAAGTCTGTTGCTTGCTCTGATTACATTCTTTAAATGCTCAACATTGTCATGACGCTTCTTTAAATCAGGATCAAGTGTGTTTGGATAGAATGCCAGTGAGGAGATTTCAACACCGTTATCCTTTGCCACCTCAAGTACATGTTTGGCGTAGCTGTCATCCTCTAAAACCTTCTCGCAGTTGATGTGGGATACACCTGCATAGCGTCTTTCTGCCTTAGCCTCAGGCCAGCAGGC
>JAGDBH010000092.1 GCA_017959135.1 Succinivibrio sp.
AAGAGTAAATCATGGATGTAAAGACAAGAAGGCTTATATAAGCCAATCTAATGAGATGAATTTTAATCTGATTTGAATAAACTATCAAAATAATAGCAAAGCAGTGAAGACTGAATAAGCGGAGTTAAGAGAAAAAAGAATAGTTGAATGATAATTAAACGAAAGGCTGAACTTTTGGACATAAAAATACCTTCATTCTCTTTTAACAGCTTTCTAGAAGCATTTAAGATAAATGAAGGTATCTTTTAATCTCTCAGAAGAGAAGCTTAATTAAGCCTTCTTAGGTGGGATTAGACCAACCTGTAAATCTTCTGCAGTATAGATGTGTTCACCGTCAACATAAACCTTGCCATCAGCAATGCCCATGATCAGCTGACCACGCTCAATAACCTTTTTCAGGTTAATTTCATAGGTAACAAGCTTAGCGTGATCTAAAACTTCACCCTTGAACTTAACCTTGCCAACACCTAGAGCACGGCCTTTACCAGGACCACCTCTCCAGCCAAGGAAGAAGCCTACAAGCTGCCACATAGCATCAAGGCCTAAACAGCCAGGCATAACAGGATCTCCAGGGAAGTGACACTGGAAGAACCATAAATCCTTGGTAATATCCAGTTCAGCCTTTACATAACCTAAACCAAATTCACCACCTTCATTCTGAATATCTGTGATTCTGTCAAACATCAGCATGTTTGGTGCAGGAAGCTGACTGTTACCTGGTCCGAATAATTCACCACGGCTGCAAGCTAAAAGGTCGTTCTTATCAAAAGAGTGAACATTTCGCTCTAATAATGAAGGCATTATGTATGCTCCTAAATTATATAAAACACTATATAAGAATCTTTAAAACAACTGCAGCTCTTTGTGCAGTTTCCATCTCAAGATTATAAATCCGTATCATTATACAGCAAAAGACAGAGTGTTTTCAGATTTGTTAGCTGTATAAAACATAAAAGAGGGTAAAAGAGTATTTATGTATGCTTTAAATAGCAAAAAGCTGAATCATATGACTCAGCTTTTTATCAAATCTCTTTTGTTTTTACTATCTGGTACCGAATACCACAATAGTCTTACCATGGGCAGTAATCAGATGATCCTCTTCCATCATCTTCAGAATACGACCAACGGTCTCACGGGAACAGCCAACGATCTGACCGATTTCCTGACGTGTAATCTTAATCTGCATACCATCTGGATGAGTCATAGCCTCAGGCTGATGAGCCAGGTTAACAAGAGTCTTAGCAATACGACCGGTAACGTCAAGGAATGCCAGGTTACCAACCTTAGCAGAGGTTGCTGACAGACGACGTGAGATCTGAGCGGTCAGACGCATCAGAATTTCTGGATTTACCTGAACTAACTGCTTGAACTTGCTGTATGAAACCTCAGCAATTTCACAAGATGTCTTAGCCTTAACCCAAGCGGTACGCTTTGGATTCTCGGATTCATCGAAAAGACCTACCTCGCCGATGAAGTCACCCTGATTCAGATAGCTTAGGATCATTTCATGACCATCTGAATCTTTAATTAAAACAGCAACTGAGCCTTTTGAAATGTAGTATAAGGTTTCAGCTTTCTCGCCAGCGTGAATAATTGTGCTCTTAGCAGTGTACTTGTGAATGTGGCACTGACTTAAGAACCAACTGATAGTAGTGTCAGTTTGTGGTTTTATAATAGGAGACATCTTTTTTTACTCTAAAATAGCCAAATCAAAAAAAATAAATTCAACTTAGAATTCATATTAAGGTTATGCCCCGCAAACAAAGCTGTAGTGGCATAAAACGCTAACTAAATAATGAGCTCTTAAGATATTTTCATTATACATATGTAAATTTTTTTTTGTTAAAGCTTAGGCATATTTAAACTGAGATTTTGTATATATAGTGACTTGATTCACGAATTTATTAATTGTCTTTTGAAAAGATAGTAAAATGTACTATACAAAAATTGATTTTAAGAACTGAATATCGGAATGGTGCTTTATTTTTGGTTACCCCGGAAGTGAATCCGCTATTCTTGACTCCTTGAACCAGTGTGTTCAAGTCTGGCATCAGATGACTACTTAGGCTTCCGCGGGCAATCCGGGCCTGCACACCATAATCAGGAAGACACCAATGTCTGTAGATATCGGCTCAGGGTACAAATAACTTGATCGCACCCCAGGGAATTCTGTGGTAAATGTTTACCGTAAATCTATGCTAACAGATTGTTTTATCAAAAACAATTTCAAATTCACTGTTAGCCTCATATTGTTTCATTTACTAAACATCCACCTATATATAAGTATAGGTCATGATACAAATGTATAGTTTTAATCAGGAATTTTTCTTATTAATGTTTTGATTTGTATACAAATATAAAATAAAACTTTAGTTACAGAATCAGGCATACCGTCTGTAATTACAGTAATATCTTTTCTACAATTTCATCAATTAAGACTCTGATACCTGATTTTTGATTTTCGCTAAAAGATCTCCGAACTGTTCTTAACAGATGAAAAGAACGCACTATTACTTTTCGTGAATAATTATGGATTTTGAGCAGGGCATTATTGTTTAAAATTAGATTCCTGCCATTAGAATCAGACCGATAAAAGAAACAGGCAAAAGAATAAGGAATCAGCGGGCAAACAGCAGCACAATTGCAATAGAGAACATGGCAAGTACAATCATTAAAAGGAACTTGTTTACAGTTGCCATGGTTTCGCCGAGTTTAGTGTATCTTGCGATATATCGCTGTCTTGCCAGATATGCATCCTCAGGGGTTGAATACGCACCAAGTTCATCTCCTAGAGGAACATTGTTGGCGTAAGCCTTATCAATCAGCACTCGGAATTTGATTCTCATCCTGGCTTCATTCGCTTCCTTAAAGCCAAGTGTTTTCAGATAGGCTCTTGAGAATTTCTCTGGCTCTTTTGCATTTAAAATGTCTGCAATTTCTTCACGCTTGAAATCAGAATCAAAAAAACACCTAAGAGAATATCTGAGATAGTTAAAATCCATTTACCGATCAAACCTTACTGTTTTATAAAATCATATATAAGCTGATATAACCTATATAAACTACACAATAGAAAAACGGATAACAGAGAACCTATATAATCTGTATGACCTTTCAGCATTATCGTTTTATATAGCTCTACACCTTTATTATATACAAAAGGCTGTATACCTTTTGGATATACAGCCTCACAATTTAATGCTTCAATATAATTAGATCTGCTCTGGAACCATCTTGATGTGGCCGCATGGACATTCCTGTGCACATACACCACAGCCCTTGCAGTAGTCGTAATTAAATTCGTATCCCTTGCCAGGACCTAGCTTAATTACAGCGCTGTCTGGGCAGACACCGTAGCAGTTGTCACATTCCATACAGTTACCGCATGATAGACAGCGACGAGCCTCAAATACAGCATTCTCTTCGGTCAGACCAATCTGAACCTCATCGAAGGTATTTGAACGACGTGCAGCCTCAAGCTCTTCACGTACCATCTTAGGAGCATCTGTATAGTACCAAGGATGCATATCCTCAAACTTAGCGATTTCGTGCTTCTCTGGCTTCTTGTAGGTCTTGCCGTTCAGATAAGCATTTACACCGCGGGCTGCATTCTTACCCATACCGATAGCACGGGTTACAGTTCTGTCTGTGCTTGCACAGTCACCAGCTGCGAATACGCCTTCAATTGAGGTCATCATGGTTTCAGTGTCAACTACAACACTGTCGCTTTCCATCTTCAGATTAGACAGCTTTGACAGTACTGACTTATCAACATTCTGACCGATAGCCAGAACAACAGCATCTGCAGGTAACTCTTCATACTGACCAGTTGGCTTTGGTTTTCCGTTCTCATCCAACTCCATCTTCTCAATCTTTAGAGAATCCTTTGATGCTGATGCAATGGTTGATAGCCACTTAACCTGAATACCTTCCTCGATAGCTGCATCCATTTCTTCTTCGTTTGCAGGCATCTTATCACGGTTACGACGGTAAACGATGATAGGTTCTGCACCGATACGACGTAATGAACGTGCTACGTCAACAGCAGTATTACCACCACCGTAAACAGCTACACGACGTGCAATCTGAATATCACCGGTGGTCTCAATCTGACCCAGAACTGACAGTGCGTTCAGAACTGAAGTGGTATCGCCCTGAGGAATATCAACATTGGTTGACAGTGATGCACCAAGACCTAGGATTACAGCATCATACTTGCCGTTCTTCTTCTCAGCCTCAATGTCCTCAACCTTACGGCCGCACTCGATGGTTACGCCCATATCGGTAATGCGCTTGATTTCAGCATCCAGAATATTACGTGGAAGACGATATACTGGAATACCGTAACGCATCATACCGCCTGGCTCCTTACCCATTTCAACGATGTGAACGGTGTGACCGAAACGGCGTAGGTGATATGCTGCAGACAGACCTGCAGGACCTGCACCAACAATCAGAACTTTCTTGCCGGTTTCACGAGCTGGACGCTTGAATGACAGGTTGTGCTCTAAAGCGTAGTCACCTAGGAAACGCTCAACAGAGTTGATACCAACGCTCTCATCTAAGAAGCCACGGTTACACTTGCCTTCACAGGTGTGGTAACAGACACGGCCCATACATGCTGGCATTGGGTTCTCTTCAGTTAGAATGCGCCATGCGTGCTCGTAGTCACCTTCTGCAGCATAGTACAGCCACTGCTGGATGTTCTCACCTGCAGGGCACTGATTGTTGCAAGGTGGCAACTTGAACACATTAACAGGACGCAGAGTACGCCATGAACCAGTATGATTCTGTAAGGAAGTAGCTGGATCAAGGGTAACAGCGAAAGCTTTATTCATCATGATTAACTATCTCCTTTAAACAGCTGAGCTACGCTCGTAAGCCTGAATTGCTACTGGTGTCTGCTCTGAGTCACCATCATCTAACAGACCGAAATTCTTAATGTTGGCATCACATAATGCCTGCAGTCTTGCAACAACATTAGGATCAGCCTTCTTGCCGGTCAGATGAGCATATCTGCGCTGCAGCTTCAGATAGTTTAGAACTGGCTGCTTCTGACGGATCTTACGTACAGAAGTAATCTTGCCGTATTCAGCTTCATATACAGGGAAGAAGCCGGTCTCCATTGCCATACGTGCTGCGGTAACAGTTGCATTTGATGCTAAGCCCCAGCCCAGAGGACATGGAACCAGAATCTCAATGTAACGGGCACCGTGGAATGACATAGCCTTGGTTACCTTATACTCAAGATCACGCAGATCAGCTACAGTTGCAGTTGCTACGTAAGGAATACCGTGAGCCATTGCAATCAGAGGTACATTCTTACCTTTACCCCAGTCAGCACCTGGATGCTCACCAACAAGCTGAGTGGTAGCGGTTCTTGCTGATGGAGGAGTTGCAGATGAACGCTGAACACCGGTGTTCATGTATGCTTCGTTGTTGTAGCAGATGTATAGAACATCATCGTTACGCTCGAACATACCTGACAGAGGACCAAAACCGATATCGGTGGTACCACCGTCACCGCCCTGTGCAATAACACGAGGAACAACTGAGTCACCGTGCTTCTTTGCAAGAACAGCTGCAGCAGCTGCAAGGCCTGAACCTACAGATGCGGCATTACCGAACAGAGAGTGAACCCATGGCAGCTTCCATGCTGATTCTGGATATGGAGTTGAGAAAACTTCAAGACAGCCGGTAGCATTAACCAGCATAATCTGTCCGTTTGTAGCCTTCATGGCAGCATCAATCGCATATCTTGCGCCTAATGCCTCACCACAGCCCTGACAGGCTCTGTGACCTGAAATCAAGCTGTTGTTACGATCCTCTGATGCCTGATTTGTACGCATAGCAGGATTTAACATACGGTTACCAACAGTGTTTGAACCTGTCTGGTAGAATTTAATCTTTTCTAACATTGTACTGTCTCCTGCTTAACCCTTGACTGAGTCTTCTAAAACTGACTGACCTAGCGGACCTTTAGGGAAGGTTACACCTTCAGCCTTCTTTGTGTAGCCGTTCAGTACATCAGCGTCGATGTCAAACCAGGTGAATTCCTCAGTAAACTTGCCTGCAAGAGCATCCTTTACGATACCGTTGATGGTGGTGCCGTAGATAGGACGGCCGCCTAAGCCTGCAACAACAGTCTTGATATCGCAGTTCTTGCCTTCCATAGCACGCTTAACTTCAGGGCAGATAATACCGCGTGCACCAAATGAGAATGCTCTCTCAAGGCAGATTACCTGCTTGGTGTCACCGATTGCCTCAGCAATCTTCTCGTATGGGAATGGACGGAATGACTTTAATGAGATGATACCTACATTGATACCCTCAGCCTTTAATCTGTCAATCTCATCCTTTGCAGTACCAACTGTAGAACCCATGATGATGATCTTAAGATCAGCGTTCTCGCAGTTGTAGCAGTCTAAAATACCGCCTGACTTAGAACCGGTAAGAGCACGATACTCCTGAGTTACCTCTTCAATAACCTTAAGAGCCTTTGCCATCTTACGCTGCTGCAGGAAACGAACCTCGGTAAATGCCTCTGGTCCAACCATAGCACCGATTGATACTGGCTCCTTTGGAGTCAGGTATTCTTTTGGCTGATACTCACCCAGGAACTTGTCAACAGTCTCCTGCTCTGGAATATCCAGTCTTTCAAAAGCGTGGGTCAGAACGAAACCGTCCATACATACCATAACTGGAAGACCAACCTTCTCGGCGATCTTGAATGCCATGATATGAGTATCAACAGCGTCCTGGTTTGACTCGCAGAATAACTGCAGCCAGCCTGAATCACGCTGTGACAGAGAATCTGAATGATCGTTCCAGATGTTGATAGGGCCACCGATTGCACGTGATGCAACGGTCATAACAATTGGAAGACCTAAGCCTGATGCTGAATAGATACCTTCAGTCATGAACAGCAGACCCTGAGATGCTGTAGCTGTATAGGTACGGGCACCGCCAACGGAAGAACCGATAGCAACTGACATTGCTGAGAACTCTGACTCAACGTTTAGGAAGTCACAGTCCTTTAAGGTACCGTTTTTAACAAACTTACCAACATTTTCAACAATGTGAGTCTGTGGAGAAATAGGGTAGGCACATACAACGCCAGGACGGCATAAGGCAACAGCCTCAGCTACACCTAATGAACCTTCGATTTGCTTTAGCATTATAGAACTCCCTTAATATAGTTGTATGCAAGGGCAGCGGTTTCAGCATTAGCATCACCAACCTTACCTGGATATCTTTCCTGGAATGCCTTCTGTACAGACTCCAGCTTCAGAATATCTGTTACAGCAGCTAAGGCTGAAAGCATTGGAGCACCTGGTAGAGGCTTACCAATCTTCTGCATAGCAAAATCAGTTGCAGGAACAGTAAATACGTGACCCTTAGGTAACATCTTTACTAATTCTGGAACAACAACTTCTGGTGCATCTTTAGAGTTGATAATTGCATATCCGTTTGGATCTAGTCCACCGAATACATCAACAGATCCTAAAAGTGTCTTATCCTGAACAAGAACTACTCCTGGCTGCTGAATAGGCTCGTGTGTACGTATTTCTTTATTATCAATACGAGCATATGCAACCACTGGAGCGCCGGTACGCTCAGAACCGAAGCTTGGGAAAGCTTGTGCATGATGACCTTCATAGAATGCTGCAAGAGTCAGCATTTCAGCTGCGGTCACTACACCTTGGCCTCCACGGCCATGTAATCTAATTTGAAGCATTAAGGCTCCTCGTTTGCAGTGTATGTAAAAAAAATTGGTTCCATTTAGAACCGTCAAGATAATTTTAGTTATAAAAAAAAAATTAACAAATGCCTGAAAATTTATTGACAAAAATAATGAAAATATGTCTAAAAATGAAAATTCAAAAATTTTTTTATAAAAAACTTGAAATATAAGGCTTACATGCAATTCTAAAATGTCAGAATAGGGCATAAAATGCGATTAAGCTCTAAAATCGGTGTTGTATTTTGCAATTGATTTACATATAAGAATAACAAATATACATATCGCAAAAATACCTTTAAAGGCTTACACAGATTAAGTTTTCTTATAATTAGTGTATGCTAATTAAAATATTCGATTTTTCTCGTTTTTGACAAATTTAAAAAAAATAGTATTATTAAACTAGGTTTATAAATGTTATTTAAGTTGCACCAAAATGGTTGATACATCGCTTACAATTACCTCACGACAGATCCGTGAGCAGAATCTTCAGCTGGTTCGTCAGGCTCTTCATGATGAACAGGTCTGTACCAGTTCAAAGCTAAAGGAGCTCACAGGACTTTCTGTCGTAACTCTAAACAAGATTATTTCACTTCTGATTGCATCAGGAGAGGTTCTGGATGCCGGCAAGGTCAATATGCCTAACGGTAGACCTGCCTCCACCTACAGATTCAACGAAATGAACAAGCTGATGCTGATTCTTTCCATATATAAAAGATCAGGCAATAAATATGTCGGCTATTCAGTACATAATCTTTTTGGTGAGTGCATTGAAAGAAAAGAGGAGCTTATTGAGGAGTCAGATTCCATTCAGACCAATGAGCTTAAGATCGGTATGGAGCGTTATATCAACAGACATCCTAAGATCTCTGTTATCGGTGTTTCCATGCCTTCAGATGATGTTGGCGGTCGAGTAGGCAGTGCCATCCGTCATGACAGCCAGTCAAAGCGACTATCATCTCATCTTGAAAAACAGTTCAACATTCCGGTTTTCTTTGAAACAGATATTAATGCTGCCACACTTGGCTGCTATAAACGCTGCACGAACCAGGAATATGTAAGTGGAGTTATCCTTGTTCCTGGAAAGATTCCTTGCTGCGGCTTCTGCTATAACGGAGCTGTATTAAGAGGCAAGGATGGTATGGCTGGTGA
>JAGDBH010000093.1 GCA_017959135.1 Succinivibrio sp.
CTTCCAGTTTTTTATCTACAACGCCTTCTTCAAGATGCTTCTGACGGAACTCAATAAAATTCTTACCTTTATCTTCCATACATGCACCAACTTTATGGGTTACATGATCGACAAACTGGTTCATTTTTCCCGACATTTTTGCTTCCATATAGCAATCGATTCCGTTTTTTACAAAGGCCTTAATTGTATTGGCAATATAATCCTTGAGCGGTTTAATGTCAGTTGATGTCTCAGGACGGAATTTAGCCCTCTCAGTGTGAATCAGTTCACCGCCAAGTTTTGGCCATAGAATTGCGTCCCTGAATCCGCTGCCCTCCACATTACTGTATTTTATATATTCTCCAGAATTAGGATCTTTCATCAGAAATTTTTTATCGGTATTATTTATAATAGTCTCTCGTTCCTCTTCATTAGCTGCTGTTTCCAGATAAAATTCAAAGCCCTCGTCATTCTTTATTGCAGTATCAAGTTCATTCTCGAGAAAATCCAGACTTCTTTGGATATCAGCAAAGATTCTAGCAACGGGATTATCTTTAAACTTTACATCCAGATCTGTTTTTTTCATTCCAACTGTATCTGGCATTCCCAAATCCTTCATAATCACAGACAGCTTGTTTTTGTAGGAAGCAATTGAAAAGTCCTTTGATTCAAAAGCTGCAGCCTGAGTCATAATCAGATTTATTCTTCTCTGAGTTAAAGGCTTACCGGATTTTACAGCTCCACCTTCTGCAGGAACACCAAAATCTGAACGTTTGAAAGCAGGACCTAAAATCTTTTCAAGTCTATCCATAAATTCTCTTGAGAAAGTTACTTCGCCCTTAGGGCCTGTACCTATGCCTTGCTCAAGACCAAAAGCTTTACCTAAAGATTTAAGAAGCTCAGTACGAATCTGGTTATTGTTTGCCTGAGTAGTAGATGAACGTAAAAATCTGAAAATCTTTGCCTTGGAGAAGGTGCTGTCTGATGTCAGCTGTTTATCATCATTAATATTTACAATAGCGTTATCGTTACCTAAATCAACATTTTTGAAGGTATTCAGAGCAGTAAAGTCAACCATAATAAGTAACCCCTTTTCTGTATATCAGCCTTTCATCATGAAATGATTCAGGCCATATTCATTCCATATCTCTTTATTATTACAACACTGTAATAACTTAAATCTGTTTTAAGTATACATCTATTTTTGCAACTACATGCACCTACTTTTTTAATTTTTTATGTAGGTCACAATAAATTCAAATCAAGTACTGTTTTTCGTTCCTTACAATTAACTAATCCAGATATCGTTTATTTTTTTTGACATCAAACAGAGAGGCGAAAAGAGAAAAGGCCTTACATTCAAGCTCATTGGCGTTTTCAATTATGGAGGCATGTTCAAACAGCTTTAAAATCAGCTCTGAGCGAATGGAAATTCCATATATTTCAATATGATGTTCCTTTGCATAATCAAAGCAGTTTTTTACGTTGTTAACTGAATCCGGCATACCGTCGGTTATGACCAGAACGATGTTTCTTGTGTAGCCTATTTCCTGAAATTTATCAAAGGAGTACCACAGTGCCTGAGCCAGCGGAGTAGAACCACGTGGCTTCTGATCAAAACGTGAGGCTACCATGGATGCGCGCTCATCGGCTTTAAGAGCAACATCATATTCTGAGCTCTGTCCAGGAAAATAAGTTGCCATAGTCTTGATTCCGTCAATGCCCTCCAGGGCTAAAGAAAGAGTCAGAGCGACCTTGCAAGCATCCTCACATCTAGAATTAGGACCTCCGTCAGAGGTAAGCATAGAGCTTGATACATCAACCAAAATATGAATTGCTGTCTCAAACTCCTTTTTGTAAATCCTGTCCTTGAAGATTCGGGTTTCCCCAAGAGAGATAAGCTGCGCCTTTAAAGGGTTAATCCTGTTTCCTACTGTACTGCAGTTTCCTAGGCTGTCCACATAGGCTCTCACCCTGTTATGAAGAGCGTTTCTGATTCCGTAGGTATTGCTTACCTCATGAATAAAATCGTCTCGGCCTGGAGTACAGATATTCTCTGCAATTACTCCAAAATCCTCTCTTGAGGATGAGGTTTTGGAGTTACTGTTCTCCTGAATGATTTCAGCACCGTTTCGACTTGGAGTAACCTTTGAATCGTCATCATCTGAGGTAATACGGAATCTTGCATATTCTCTGAGGAATGCATTAGAGATCTTATCCTTTGATTTATTGAAATTTTTTTTGCTCTCATCAAGAATGTTTCTAAAATACTCATCATTATCCTCCTGCTGTTTGAGGATACTGTCGTCTCCTTTGAAGGAGAACCTGTCATTTTTCAAAAGCTGAAAGATTTTAAGACAGATCTTGTATACAGCCTCAGAATCCCTGGCTAAAGAGCAGTCTTTGACCAGAGCTGCAATCTTATTAAGATCTCTTATGTTTATTCTTCGTCTTAAATGAAAATATAGCAGAGCCGCCTTAGTTCTTGATTCTGTGAATTTCTGGCAGAGACTTTGAGAGTAGCACTGAATAAAGGCACAGATAACATTCAGAACACTGATTGAGCCTAAGGTATTACAGAAGCTTTTCCACTCATCCTTGTAGTAGTTGTTCAGAAGCTCAAGATTCTCATATACACCGATATATTCCTTTGAGATCAGAGCTTCGATTCTTGAATCTTCAAGAATATTGAATAACGAGAACAGAAACAGATTGTTTCTTATCTTGTCCTTTTTCAGAACTGAAAAGTCCGTATAGCGTATATGGGCTGATTCATGAGCCAGATATCCATAGGCAAGACGGGCCTTAATCGGATTTTTTATATCCAGTCTTGGAATGGTTATTACCCTGCCGTTTGTATATGCGGTGGAGCCTTGGATTCTTACACTTACACCAAAAAGCTTGGCATAGTTATTCACCATAATCGGAAGTGCATGGGATAAATTATTCATTTTCTGTCCTCATAAAAAAACTTCCGTGATTATCACATCGAAAATTATGGGCAATTCTGTAAAGGGGCCCAAAATTTTCAAAAAACGAGTTAATTTTTTCTTTTTTATCAGAAAAACAAGTACAATAATGGGTAGAGTTGGCTAAAAAATTTGAAAAGCGCTATGACAAAATTTCAGAATAAGTTCCTAACAAAGGAACAGACCATAAGATCTACTACCTGGGCCCATCATTTCGTATTTCTAAACTGTCTGCTGGCGTTAGTAACAGGCTTTACCTATGTGTATGGCGCCCCTCAGACTGAAAGTTTCATATCATTTGTCTATCTGATTGTTACCTGGCTGGGACAGATCAGTTTCCTGGGATTTCTGTCGTTCCTGATTTTCTTCTTCCCGCTGACCTTTATCGGTAATTTCAAGACCTACAGAATAATAAGTATTGTCGCAGCTTTACTGATCCACATTCTGCTTCTTGTCGATGCCAAGCTCTTTATTTCACTGAAGGTTCATCTGACATGGTCTGTGTTCTCTCTTATGATTAGAGATCTGAACTTTAATACCGGTCTGAACTTCAACTTCATGTACATTGCAATTCCTCTAGTAATCTTCCTCGAGTTCGTATTTGCAAGATTAGCCACACGCGAAATCTACAGAAAGGAAGAAAGACACAATTACTTCCCATCAATTGTGATGGCTCTGGTTACAGCCTGCTTTATCACCTCACACTGTGTCTATATCTGGGCTGATGCATCTAATTACGAGAAGATTACCAATCTACGTTCAGTATTCCCTGCTCATTACCCAATGACAGCTAAATCATTCCTGACAACACACGGCTGGATTGATGACATAAGCGCTGACGTAAACGGCAGTTCAACCTCAAATATCGCCTACCCTCTTACCGAAATCAAGTTCGAGGAAAAGGAACAGCAGAAGAATGTAATTACCATCTTCATCAATGGCCTTTCATACGTTGATCTGAACGCTGAAAACACACCAAATCTGATGAAGCTCAAGATGGATAATCTGAGTTTTGAAAATCACTTCCTGCCATACGACGATCTATACAACAACCTGTTTGCAAGCTGGTTCGGACTTCCTATCCAGTACGAGGAAGTATTTACCAGTCACAGTGTAGAAAACGTTTCATCCGATGTTATGCAGAAAGAGGAATACCTGATGAGAGGATTCATTTCTGCTATCAACGGTCATGAGGGTACAAAGCTGTCAAAGATGACAGGTATGAATACAAACAAGCTGAAGAATCTGTCATCTGATACAGTTCTTCTAAACGATGCAATGAACTTCATCGAGAATAATTCCGTCCACAGAATGGCAATCACTCTGTCACTGAATTCACTTGTAAATATGAATTCCGAAGAGGCTCATAAACGTCATTTAAAACTTATAGACAGCCAGATCGGAAAATTCATTGATAAGATTGAAGACTCTGAGATTGCAGATAAGACCATGATTATCATCTCATCATCTCTGGGTAACAGATTTATTGATCAGAATATTTCCTTCTCAAAGAGAAAGCAGAGAGTTCCTTTCATCATTATCAATCCAGATGCTGAGAACAAAGGTGTTTCAAAGAACGTTCTTACCTCATCATTTGATATTAATCCAACAATCGCAGTTGAAATTCTGGGGGTAACGACCCCATGTGTAAATTATGGAATTGGTGATGACGTATTAACTCTTTCAGACAGAGATTACATCCCAACAACGCTGGGTAACACATTGCTGCTGATTTCTCAGGATGCAGTTACCATTTACAAGAGAAACGGAAAAGTGGTTACCATTACGGATAAAGAGACCAGACCTGCAAGAGCAAATCTTGAGAATCTGATCCGTGCCATGAGAGATTTCAACCGCTTTAAGAAATAATAGGATAAAAAATGCGTTTAACTGAACAGAATGTAAAGGAAGTGATTGTCGACGCTTCCATGCAAAAAGCAGTCTTTATTTTCTTCTACATGAATGCTCCTGAATGTGAAAAAGCAGGAACTGCTCTTAGAAGTGCAATCTCAGACAATAATGCATATCTTTCTTTAGTTGAGGCGGATGTTTCTGAGCCAGTAGGACAGGCAATCGCAGGTCAGCTTGGTTTACAGTCTGTTCCAACAGTAGTAATCATGAAAAACGGTCGTCCTGTAGAGGCTCTGCAGGGAGATGAGATTGTTGAAAAACTGCAGCCAACCATTCAGAAGTACATGCCTTCAGAGGGTGACATGCTGTTAAAGGCAGCCTTGGCTGAGGTTGAGAAAGGCAATATTGCCGGTGCAGTGGTAAAGGCAAAGGAAGCCTACAGCCTTGATCCTAAGAATCTTGAGTACAAGCATTTCTATGCTCAGATCTGTATTAAGGACAAACAGCTTGAGAAGGCTCATGAGCTTTTAGATAATGCCGGCCGTGAAGAGCAGGAGATGCAGGAGTACAAGGATCTGATTTCAGCTCTTGCACTTGCAGATCAGGCAGCTGACAGCCCAGCTTTAAAGGAGCTTGAAGCCAAGTTTGCAAATGATCCAGAGAATGCCGATATTGCAACCAGCTATGCTGCTGCTTTAGCTGAAGCAGGAAAGAAAGGCAAGGCACTGGAGATTCTGTTTACCCTTCTTCAGAAGGATTTATCAAATGCAGAGGTAAATA
>JAGDBH010000094.1 GCA_017959135.1 Succinivibrio sp.
GATATTGCGATTATGGTTGAGCAGAAGCTCGATGAGATTTTAGAGCGAGATCATCTTATCGGCCTTGATGGCATCATAAGACGACTTGATTATGTCTTGAATTACAAGGATGGCTCAAAGGACATTCTGCCAGGGCTTATTCGTGCAGCTTATCCTGTGGCTATGATTGATGAGTTTCAGGATACCGATCCTGTACAGTTCTCAATCTTCTCAAAGCTTTATCTAAATAAGAATGCTAAAAAAACAGGAGCCTGCTGCTATCTGATCGGCGATCCTAAGCAGTCAATCTATGGCTTCAGAAGGGCAGATATTCACTCCTATCTTAAGGCCCGCGCTCTGATTGAAAGTCTGTATGGAAGTGATTCTATATATACACTTTCTACCAATTTCCGTTCCCAGGAGCAGATTGTTGAAGGTGTTAATAAAGTTTTCTCCTTAAGAGAGGAGCCTTTCTTCTTTGATAAGAACTCAAAAGACAATATTGAGTTTTCTAAGGTTAAGGCAATGGTAAAAGCTCTTGGAAATTCAGGTAAGTGCAGCTTCAGATTCAGTAATAACAAAACTCCTGTCGATAATTTCTCTGCAGCAAGTAATTATGTAGAGTTTCTTTCAGAATCTGAGATTATGAATGCTTACCCTGACACTAAATCGGTTGGCAAGACTAATTCCAGAGAGTTTATTTCCCAAAAGCTTGCCCGTGCGGTTCAGCTCTGTCTTTCTCATGGAGTATTAGACAGCGTAAGCGGAGATAAGGTTACCTCCCGTGCAGTCAAGCCTTCAGATATTGCCATTCTGGTTCGAAGTGGTACTGAAGCTAAGATTCTGCAGTCTTCCCTAAAGGAGCTAAACATTTCAAGCGTATATTACTCTGATGGTTCTAAGGTTTTTGATGAGTCCAGCTCTGATAACTCATTTGCTGAATACGAGCTGCTTCTTTACCTGATTGATGCCATGGATGATTATGCAAATCGAGGCAAGGTAAAAACACTTCTTTTAAGTCAGTTATGTTCAGCATCAGAGAATGAGAATCTTGAAGCTTTAGGTGATGCTATTGAGCTTGAGGTTTCACTCCTAAAAGAATGTCGTCTAATCTGGGAGAAAAACGGTTTCTTTCCTGCTTTCTCAAAATGGGCGTCAGATGAAAGACATCAGTGTCTTAAGGATTATCTGAGGTTCACAGGTGGTGAACGCATGGTTACCAATCTGTGGCATTTAGCTGAGCTTTTACAGTCTGCAAGAGCTCATGAGCAGGTCATTCAGGCACAGAAACGCTGGTATTTCGAGTTAAGAACAAATACTTCATTGAATACAGATGCTGATATGTTTAAAAAGCGTCTTGAATCAGAAGCTTCTCAGGTTGCAATTTATACCATATTCAAGTCTAAAGGTCTGGAGTTTCCTCTGGTATTTATGCCTTATTTGTGGATGGATATGAGGGCGATAGATAAAGGGGAGGCTTACTATTATGATGATGCAAAAGGAAAGCTCTTTTTTGACATTCAAGCCTTAAAGTCCACCTTAGAGCAGAAGGCTAAAAGTGATCTGCAGGAGGATGCACGTCTTTTATATGTAGCACTGACCCGTGCCTGTGCAGCTAACTTTATATATATTCCTCAGTGGAAAATGAGTAATCCTAATGCTCTTGTCAGTGAGTTTATCGCCACTGATAATTCTTCAGATAGTCCTTACTCCAAGGCTGAGCATGACCTAGGAGATACGGCAGACTTACCTTCAGAGGAGCTGTCATCAGACAGTAACAATAGCAGCCTTAAATCCAATCCATTCAAGATTGTTGATGAAGACTTCTATGCAGAGGTTTTAAAGTCCGAGCCTGTTTTTGAA
>JAGDBH010000095.1 GCA_017959135.1 Succinivibrio sp.
CAAGGCACAGCTTCAGACCTTTGTTGATTATGCACTAAAAAACAAAGCGGGTATTCTCTTCGATGCAGCTTATGAGGCATATATCAGCGAGGATGATGTTCCTCATTCAATCTATGAGTGTGAAGGTGCAAAAGACTGTGCTATTGAGTTGAGATCATTCAGTAAGAATGCCGGTTTTACAGGTGTACGTCTTGGTTATACTGTTGTTCCTAAGAATCTTGTGGATACTGATGGTAAGTCCCTGTACGCTTTATGGGCTCGCCGTCATGGAACAAAGTTCAATGGCGCCTCCTATATCCAGCAGAGAGCAGGTGAAGCTGTCTACACAGAAGCAGGTCAGAAAGAAATTGAAGGACTGGTTTCCTACTATATGGAAAATGCCAGAACCATTCGTGATGGCTTAACTTCAGCTGGCTTTACTGTATATGGCGGTGTAAATGCTCCATACATCTGGGTAAAGACTCCTGAGAGTATGACAAGCTGGCAGTTCTTTGATTATCTTTTAAACGATGCTCAGGTGGTAGGAACACCTGGCAGCGGATTTGGTCCAAGCGGTGAAGGCTATTTCAGACTTACCTCTTTTGGTTCACACGAAAATACCCGCGAAGCAGTTAAGAGAATTGTTGCCCTAAAGAAGTAATAACCTTCCAAAATAGGTTAAAAATGAAACATGCAGCCTAAAACTGCATGTTTTGTGCTTTATAGAGGTGCAATTCTGTATTATTAACTATTCAAAAAATCTCGTTCTTAAACATCTAAAAATATCTTTTTTAAGGTAAATATAAAGGTTTTCTATAAATCTTCTCCCCAGATAATCATCAGATTTAATCTCGTTTAATATCTTATATCTTCATATAACACACTGATTTATAAGTTTATTCTAAATTTATGCACTAAAAGAAAACATTTGTGTATATGTAGTAACCAAAATCGTGCAATTTAAAGTTTTCTTTTGACTATACAACATTTACATTTCAAAATCACGATAACTTATCGTGTGTTTATTTGATTTTTTTTGGAGTCAAAAATGGATTTTAAAGCAGTACAGTCTCTAATTGACGAGCATGGTGTTGAATTTGCAGATTTAAGATTTACTGATACCAAGGGTAAGGAGCAGCATATCACTTTACCTATCGACTGTATCAGTGAGAAGTTCTTCGTTCAGGGTAAGATGTTCGATGGTTCTTCAATCGCAGGCTGGAGAGGTATCGACAAGTCAGACATGATCCTGATGCCAGATATCGAGACTGTTCAGCTTGACCCATTCTATGCAGATCCAACCCTTATTATCCGCTGTGATATTTTAGATACCGAGACCTTAACCGGTTACAGCCGTGACCCACGTTCAGTTGCAAAGAGAGCTGAAGAGTACTTAAAGTCTACCGGTATCGGTGATGCATCTTACTTCGGTCCAGAACCAGAATTCTTCCTGTTCGATGATGTTCGCTTCAAGTCAGATATCTCAGGTTCATTTGTAGCAATCGATGATGTTGAGGCTGCATGGAACAGTGCTACCGAATACGAAGGCGGTAACAAGGGCTATCGTCCAGCAGTTAAGGGCGGTTACTTCCCAGTACCTCCAGTAGATTCTTCACAGGATATCCGTTCTGCAATGTGTAAGATCATGAAGCAGATGGGAATTGTTCTGGAAGCTCATCACCATGAGGTTGCAACAGCAGGTCAGAACGAGATTGCAACTCAGTTCAACTCATTAACCAAGAAGGCAGATGAGGTTCAGATCTACAAGTATGTTGTTCAGAACGTTGCTTACAAGTATGGCAAGACCGCTACCTTCATGCCAAAGCCAATCTATGGTGACAACGGTTCAGGTATGCACTGCCACCAGTCAATCTTCAAGAACGGTGAGAACGTATTTGCCGGCAACATGTACGGCGGTCTGTCACAGAACGCATTATGGTACATCGGTGGTATCATCAAGCACGCCAAGGCATTAAATGCATTCACCAACCCATCAACAAACTCATACAAGAGACTTGTTCCTGGCTTTGAGGCTCCTTTAATGCTGGCTTACTCAGCTGCAAACCGTTCAGCTTCAATCCGTATCCCATATTCAATCAATCCAAAGGCTGCTCACATTGAGGTTCGCTTCCCAGACTGCACCGCAAACCCATACCTGGCATTCTCTGCAATGCTAATGGCTGGTATTGATGGTATCCGCAACAAGATTAACCCAGGTGAGGCTATTGATAAGAACCTGTATGACCTGCCACCAGAGGAGGCTGCAAATATTCCTCAGGTATGTACTTCATTAGAAGAGGCTTTAAATTCACTGGCTGCTGATCATGACTTCCTGACCGAAGGCGGTGTATTTACTCCTGATCTGATTGAAGCATACATTGAGCTGAAGAGAGCTGAGGATACCAGAGTCCGTTCAACTCCACACCCAGCTGAGTTCGAACTTTACTACAGTCTATAAGCTGTAAGAAAAATTACTAATAAATATAACTATTGATGTACTACCCAAAAAAGGTGACAAATGGAAGCAAATCCAGGATTATACAGAAGTGAGTATGAACATGATGCCTGCGGTGTTGGTTTTATTGCCAACATTAAAGGTCAGAAATCTCATAGCATTGTTAGTCAGGGACTTGAGATTCTGAAAAACCTAACCCACAGAGGTGCTGTTGGAGCAGACCCTCTGCAGGGTGACGGTGCAGGTATTCTGATTCAGCTTCCAGACAAACTGTATCGAGATGACATGGCAAGCAGAGGCATTATTCTGCCTCCTTGCGGAGAGTACGGCGTCGGCATGGTGTTTCTTCCTCAGGAAGAGGCTTCAAGACACGCCTGTGAAGAGGAAATTGAGAGAGCAATTCTGGCGGAGGGCCAGATTATTCTGGGATGGAGAGATGTTCCGGTAAACAAGGACATCCCTATGTCCCCGGTTGTAAGAAAGAAAGAGCCTGTCATAAGACAGATCTTTGTAGGGCATTCTCCTGATATTCTTGTAACTGACGCCCTAGAGCGTAAGCTTTATATCATCAGAAAGAGTTCTTCAATTGCAATTGCAAATCTGAACCTGAAGCACTGCAAGGAATTCTACATTTCCTCCTTCTCTGCCAGAACCATCGTCTACAAGGGCCAGCTTCTGGCAAATCAGGTCGGCGTATACTACAAGGACCTCTCTGACAGTCGCTGTGTAAGTGCTGTGGCAATGATTCACCAGCGCTTCTCAACCAATACCTTCCCTCAGTGGGCTTTGGCTCATCCATTCAGAATGATTGCTCATAACGGTGAAATCAACACTCTGCGAGGCAACTTCAACTGGATCAGAGCTCGTGAGAAGAACATTTCGTCACCTGTTTTTGGTAAGGATCTGGAAAAGCTCTGGCCTCTAATCTTCCAGGGACAGTCAGATTCAGCATCTTTTGATAATGTGTTTGAACTTCTCACCATGTCAGGATATTCACTTGCACAGGCTGCAATGATGATGATTCCTTCTGCATGGGAGAAAGATCGTCTCATGGACCGCAATCTGAAGGCATTCTACGAATACTATGCCGCAATGATGGAGCCATGGGATGGTCCTGCTGCAGTTGTATTCACTGACGGCAGACAGATTGGCGCAACACTGGATCGTAACGGTTTAAGACCTGCAAGGTACATTGTAACCAAGGATGACATGGTTATTCTTGCATCAGAGGAAGGTACTCTGAACATTGACGAGTCCCGAATTGCAAATCATTTAAGATTAGAGCCTGGTCGTATGCTTCTAATCGATATGGAGCAGGGCAGAATCATTGGTGACAATGAGGTCAAGAACCTGATTGCAACTGCAAGACCATATCAGGAGTGGACCGACAAGGTTAGAATCAGACTTGATGATATTAAGGAAAAGCCTCTTACCGAGTCTTTAAAGCTTAATACAAAGGATCTGATGCGTGTATTCGGTTATACCAGAGAGGATGTGGAAAGATTATTAAAGACCAAGGCATTATCAGGTCAGGAGCCTGTGGTTTCCATGGGTAATGATGCTCCTCTGGCAATTCTTTCCTCAAAGCCAAGCTGTTTTTATGATTATTTCAGACAGCTGTTCGCTCAGGTTACAAACCCTGCTATTGATCCTATCCGTGAGGAGATGGTTACATCTCTGGTTTCATTTATCGGTCCTCGTCCAGACCTTCTGAACATCATGGATAACAATCCTCCTGTAAGACTGGAGGTTGACCAGCCAATTCTGAGCAGTCAGGATATTGAGAAGATCAGAAATATCGGCAAGTTCACCGGCAACAAGTTCAGAAGCGTAGAGCTGGATATCACCTATCCTGTATCATGGGGCAAGAACGGTATTGAGGCAAGACTGGCTTCAATCAGAGCCGCTGCAGTTGATGCTGTTAAGACCGGAAACAATATTCTGATCCTGTCTGATAGAAATGTAAGCCGTCAGCGTCTTGCAATTCCTGCTCTGCTGGCAACTTCTGCTGTTCATCAGTGTCTGGTTGAAAAAGGACTTAGAACCAGTACCGGTCTGGTTGTTGAAACCGGTTCAGCAAGAACTGTACATCATTTCGCTCTACTTGGCGGTTACGGTGCCGAGGCTGTTCACCCATATGTTGCACTTAACGTTGTTGCTTCACTTGGTAAGGATGCAAAGCAGTCAGAGCTGTTCGTTGACAACTACATTCACGCAATTGACAAGGGCCTGTACAAGACCATGTCAAAGATGGGTATTTCAACCTATATGTCATACATAGGTGCCCAGATCTTCGAGGCTGTCGGTCTATCCTCAGAGTTTGTTGATAAGTACTTTAAGAATACTCCAAGCCCAATTGAGGGTGTCAGCCTGTTCGATATTGCTGATGAAGCAGTAAAAATCCACAGAAAGGCCTTTGAGAAGGACGCTATTCATGACGATTCACTTGATCAGGGCGGTGAGCTTAACTGGAGATATGACGGCCAGGAGCACATGTGGACTCCTGCTGCTGTGGTACATCTTCAGAGATCAGTGCGTTCTGGTGATTATGAGGAATACAGAAAGTATGCTCAGATCATCAATGATCAGAGCAAGCGTCTGATGACACTTCGCGGTCTGTTCTCCTTCAAGAAGACCAAGCCAATCGATATCAGCGAAGTAGAAAGCGAAGAGAGCATTATCCATCACTTTGCATGCTCAGCCATGTCAATCGGTGCTATCTCAACTGAAGCTCACACCACCATGGCAATTGCCATGAACCGTTTAGGGGCTATGTCAAACAGCGGTGAAGGCGGTGAGGATCCAAGACGTGATACTGTAATTGATTCAGATACTTCAACCAAGGCTATCCTTGGCGATGATATCGTTGTTGATATTCCTCTGCACAAGGGAGATTCTCTTCGTTCCAAGACCAGACAGGTGGCATCAGGCCGTTTCGGTGTAACCACAGATTATCTGTCTGGTGCTGAACTGATTCAGATTAAGCTTGCTCAGGGTGCAAAACCAGGTGAGGGCGGTCAGCTGCCAGGCCACAAGGTATCACCTTATATCGGCAGACTGCGTCACTCTCTTCCAGGTATCGGTCTGATTTCACCACCTCCTCATCATGATATCTACTCAATTGAGGATCTGGCTCAGCTGATTTTTGATCTGAAACTTGCCAATATCAAGGCAGATATTTCAGTTAAGCTGGTATCTGAGGTTGGTATCGGTACAGTTGCTGCAGGTGTAGCTAAGTGTAAGGCTGATCATATAGTGATTTCCGGTCATGACGGCGGTACCGGTGCAGCTCCTGCCTCATCAGTCAAGTATGCCGGCTCTGCATGGGAAATCGGTCTTGCCGATGTTCAGCAGACTCTGGTTATGAACAAACTGCGTTCAAGAGTTAAACTTCAGGTAGACGGTCAGATTAAGACCGGCCGTGACGTAATCATCGGTGCTCTTTTAGGTGCGGATGAGTTCGGTTTTGGTACTGCTCCTCTAGTATGTATGGGCTGTACCATCATGAGAAAGTGCCAGAAGAACACCTGTCCTACAGGTATTGCTACTCAGGATCCTGAGCTGCGTAAACAGTTTATCGGCAGACCAGAGCACCTTGAGAACTACTTCCACTTCGTTGCACGCGAGGTTCGTGAGTTACTTGCAGAACTTGGCTTTAGAAAACTTGATGATCTGATTGGTCACGCAGAGCTTCTTCAGAAGAATGAAACTGCCGATTTTGAAAAGGCACGCAATCTATCATTTGAGAGAATCTTCTACGTGGATCCTAAGGCTCAGGATAAGTTCCATCATGTTGTTCCTCAGCAGCATGATATTGATTCAGCTCTTGATAAGAAGTTTGAGACAAAGGTTCAGACAGCTCTGTCAAAGGATGAGTCAGTTACCATTGAAAGCTCAATTGGAAATACCAACCGTTCATTCGGCACATACACTTCAGGTCTAGTCAGTGCCTCTAAGAAGGACCTTCCTGATGACTTTATCTCCTACAAGCTGAAGGGTATTGCAGGTCAGTCATTCGGTGCCTTCCTGAAGAAGGGCGTATCCCTAAGCCTTTGCGGTACAGCAAATGACTATGTTGGTAAAGGTCTGTCAGGCGGTACCATCAGTGTTTACAAGAGCAGCTCTTTTGAGGGGGATCCTCAGGAGAATATTATCGCCGGTAACACCTGTCTGTATGGTGCAACTTCAGGTAAGGCATTCTTCAGCGGTGTTTTAGGCGAAAGGTTTGCGGTTCGTAACTCCGGTGTTGATGCAGTCTGTGAAGGCTGCGGCGACCACGGCTGTGAATACATGACCGGCGGTACCGTAATGGTACTGGGTAAGACCGGACGTAACTTCGGTGCAGGTATGACCGGTGGTATAGCCTATGTTTATGATCCGGAAAATGTATTCAGATCAAAACTTGCAAATGGCGATTTTGATGTTGAAAACGTTGTAAGTGCCGATAAGGCCGACCCATTGATTCCTCTGCATAAGAACCTGTCTGATGAGGTGATTATTAAGGATTTACTGAAAAATCATCTGAATAACACATCAAGCAGGATTGCCAAGAAGATTCTTGAGAATTTCTCTTTAGAGCTTGGCAATTTCGTGAAGGTATTCCCTCACGAATATCTGAATGCCTTAAAGTCATTGAAGGAGGTAAAGTAAATGGGTTTTGTAAGAGGCTTTATCGAGTTTGCCAGAGTTGACATGCCACACGTTCCTGTAGAGGAGCGTGTTAAGAGCTTCTGTGAAATCTACGGAACTCTTTCTGATGACAAGGCTAAAATTCAGGCAGGACGCTGCATGGACTGCGGCATTCCATTCTGTATGCACGAGTGTCCTCTGCATAACGATATGCCTGACTTTAATGATTTTGTCTGTGAGGGTGAATACAAGAAGGCTTATACCGTTCTGTCATCAACCAACAACTTCCCTGAGATAACCGGAAGAATATGTCCTGCTCTGTGTGAGGAAGGATGTACTCTGGGTATTCACAGAGATCCTGTCGGTATCAAGTCTGTTGAGCGTAAGATAGCAGAGTATGCCTTTGAGCATGGCTATGTGAGAGCTCAGAATATCAGTGATCGCAGCGGTAAGAAGGTTGCTGTTGTGGGCTCTGGTCCTGCAGCTTTAGCTGCTGCTCAGCAGTTAAACCGCTATGGTCATGATGTGACCGTCTATGAGAAGATGAACAAGATTGGCGGTCTTCTGCGTTACGGTATTCCTGATTTCAAGCTTCCAAAGGATGTTCTGGACAGACGTATCGCTCTTTTGGAGCAGGAAGGCATTGTCTTTAGAACAAGCTCTATGGTCGGTTCCATCAAAGAGCTTGAGAATGGTGTTCACAATGATTCTGTAACAGAAATCAGAGGTGAGCAGCTGTTATCTGAATATGATGCAGTTGTTCTGGCCCCTGGTTCTGAAACTCCTCGTGATCTTAAGATTCCAGGACGTGAATTAAAGGGAATTCACTTTGCTCTTGATTTTCTGATTGCCCAGAATCGTGAGAATAACGGTGACTGTGTAAATCCTATCGAGGTTAACGGCAAGAATGTCGTGGTTATAGGTGGTGGTGAAACCGCATCCGACTGTATCGGTGTATCCATCAGAAAGGGGGCCAAGTCAGTAACTCAGCTTGATTATCATGAGGAACTGCCTGAGAGTGTTGATATCAGTATGGCATGGCCTGACTGGAGACGTATCAAGAGAACCTCAAGCTCTCATGAGGAAGGCTGTACCCGTCTGTTCTCGACCAACACCCTTGAGTTCAACGGTAAAGGCAAGGTTAAGTCAGTAAAGGTTAACAAGGTTAAATGGACTGCTCCACGCAAGTTCGAGGGAATCGACGGTACTGAATCAACAATCGATGCAGATGTGGTTCTGATTGCTATGGGCTATGCTCATCCATCAGCATCTTTAGTTAAAGAGTTTAGCCTTGAGACCGATCAGAGAGGCAACATTCTTGCCAGAACAGAAGGTGAGGATGCCTACAGAACCAGCAATCCAAAGGTATTTGCGGCAGGTGACGGAAGAAAAGGCCAGTCTCTTGTGGTTTATGCTATTGCAGAAGGCAGAAGGTGTGCTGAGTCAGTAAACCGCTTTCTAAAAAAATAACCTCTCAGTAATATGATCTGTGCTGAGCAGATCAAACAAAAGCTCGAAATCTGAATCAGTATGACTGAATATAAGGTTTCGAGCTTTTTTTCAACATTGAGGAATACATAAAGTCGAATTGATGCAGTCTCTGCTTACTTCTGAGCCTGTTTCCTATGCCAGTCTATAAACATCATCAGGTGTATAACAGTTTCCTTCTGAGAAGATTTCCCAGTCTGTAATATCCTCAAAAGGATAGGTGCCGATATCGCCTTCCTTTATGCCTTTGACGAAATAAGCATCCTGAGTCAGTTCGGCTACAATTGAATCCTTCTTGATTTCCTTAAGTTCAAACCAGATATGCTCCTTCTCTGAGTCCTCATCAATGAATTCTTCGTCCTTCTGCAGAGCGATTTTGACGATGATTACATTATCCTTGTTTTCAGCCGCCTTGATGAGATAAGGCAGTCTTTCAATGGCAAGATCGCTCATACGTCTGGTTTCTTCGTTTGAAATCATGAAGATAGGATTCTGCTCAAGGTATGTATCAAACTCCTGTACTGGAGTGTATTCTCTGGCCTCGGCATCATCAGGACCCATATACATCATGAGAACATAGGTATCCTCGCTGTGATAGTTATCCTCATCTTCAGCACGATCTTCCTCTGTGCCTAAGGTTGCCTCTGGATAGAATTTTAGAGCCTCCTTCCAGTCAACTGCTGTACAGACCAGATATCTGTCATCTGCCTGACCTATGAATACAGGTTCACCTGGCTCTACAATCTCATTATCATCAAGCATTCTGTAGGCAAAGGTTTCGATAATACGATAATGCTCTTCATACATGTCTTTGGTTGAACAGAGAATTTCAAGCTCATAAAGTCCGCAGCGTCTTAGACCGTGTGTATGCAGCCAGATCTCATCATCTCCATTGGAGACAGCCTGAACGGTAAACAGATATCGTGGGGCAGGGAGTGTTTTTGATTCTGCTGCAAATGACACCCATTTACCAGAGAGAAGTTTTTCTGCCGGGCAGTCCATAACTGCAAGAATCTCGTTTGGAAACATAGCGTTAATGATGCGCAGCTGATCGTGAAAACACTTTAGGCTGTTTCCTTTGAAGTCCATGTTCACACCAAGCCCCATTCTGGCTTCATCAATCTGTTTGATTTCTTCCTCCGAGAATGCGTGAGCCGGTCTTACCATATCAGGAATATCAATCTCTGTAGGATCGAGGTCTACCTCGTAGACAGTATCATCAAGTTTTAGCTTAAGAATCAGGCCTCTCTCTTCATCTGTGCAGATATCCTCAATCTGGATATCTTCACTCTGCATCAGATTTTCAAGCGGTTTCTTAGGATCATGCATATCCTCTACATTCTTAGGAATGATGATCATGTAGGAGGATTCTTTCACTGTGTTATGCCTTATGAACTATTTAAGTGTTCAGTTTGTTGTTATTAAGATTTTCGTTATAAGGATAACTATTAAAAAACTTATTACTTAGAGTTAGCTTATAGAAGTG
>JAGDBH010000096.1 GCA_017959135.1 Succinivibrio sp.
CATTACGCGGAAAGATTCTTAATACCTGGGAAAAGTCATCATCAGAAGCTTTAGCTTCGGAGGAAATCAGAGCTATATCTATTGCCATTGGTATTGAACCGGATGCTGATTCTCTTGAAGGCTTACGCTACAACAAGATCTGTATCCTTGCTGATGCGGACTCTGATGGTCTCCACATCGGAACTCTGTTATGCGGTCTTTTTGTTAAGCACTTTACTCAGCTTGTACGTGAAGGTCATGTTTTTGTAGCATGTCCACCTCTTTTCAGAATCGATTCCGGTAAGCTCAAGGAATATGCTCTGGATGAAGAGGAGCTTGAGGTAAAGCAGAAACAGCTTCTAAGAAAAGGAATTAAAAAGGAAAACATCAAGATCCAGCGATTCAAAGGTCTGGGCGAGATGAATCCTGAGCAGCTAAGAGAAACAACACTTGCTCCTGAATCACGTCGTCTGATGCAGCTCACTCTGACAACAGAGGCCGATGAAGGAACATTTGCTCTTATGGATATGCTTTTATCCAGCAAGAGAGCCGCTGATCGTCGTCAGTGGATTGAAAATAATGGTGATAAGGCTGAAATGCTTGATTAAGTAAACTAAACTTAAGGTATGGCAGATAACGACGAAAAAACAGAACAACCGACAGGTAAAAAGCTAAGTGATGCTAGAAATAAAGGTCAGGTTCCTCGATCAAAGGAAGCTGCGACCTTTGTTGTTCTTTTAGCGGGTGTTCTTTCTCTGTGGGCTTTTGCCGGAATGCTTGGTAAGGCCATTCGTCAGATTATGAACAATAGTTTTAATCTGACAAGAGATCAGATCTTCTATGAGGATGAAATCCGAAGGCTGTTTGTTGCCAATATTACCGAAATTGCTCTGCCTATTCTCTGTATTTCAGTAATTCTTTTTTTCTGCGGTATATGGGGCAATATCTTTGTTGGTGGCTTTAATTTTTCTCACGAAGCTTATCAGCCAAAATTCGACAAATTAAATCCTATAAACGGTATAGGAAGAATCTTTTCATTAAACTCGGTTGTTGAACTTTTAAAAGGTATCTTAAAGGTAGCCTTTATTGGTTCATTCTGTTATTTTGCTCTGTCTGGTCGTATCAGCGAAGTTTTAACCTTATCCTACCTTGACCCTATTGGTGCTATCAGACGCGCGATGATTCTTCTTTTGCAGTTTATGATTATTGTCGTATGCGCAATGCTTCCAATTGTGCTTATAGATGTTCCTTATCAGAAGTGGCATTACTTAAAACAGCTTCGAATGACTAAGCAGGAAGTAAAAGACGAGTATAAGAATACAGAAGGTAACCCTCAGATTAAGGGAAAGATCAAGCAACTGCAGTTTCAGATGGCAGCCCGTCGTATGATGGCCAAGGTTCCTGCTGCTGACGTTGTGGTAACCAACCCTAATCATTATGCTGTGGCTTTGTCATACGATCCAAATGGAACCCTGGCTCCGGTCGTTGTTGCAAAAGGTGTTGATGAAATTGCAGAGAAGATTAAAGAGATTGCCCGTGAAACCAACGTTCCTGTGATTCCAATTCCACCTCTTGCCCGTTCCCTTTACTATACAACCGAGCTTGATACAGAAATCCCAAGAGGCCTGTTTAAGGCAGTTGCTCAGGTGCTTGCATGGGTAATGGGCATGAAAGCCTTTAAAGAGGGTAAATCACAGCAGAGACCTCGTGATCTGGATATGAATCCATATATACCTGACGAACTTCGCTTCTAACTGTTCCATATTGGAACCTTTTTCCTCGGTTTACTAATTTCCCTTCTTTTTCTCTCCTCATTTCTTCTTTTTATTTTGCCAATTTCAAATTTTCAGTATTAAGGCGCAACAATTATTTGAAAATTAAGAGGAAGTTCAAAAAAAAATATCTGATTTGGGTTAATATTGTGTAGTACTTTGAGTATGAACGGGTTTTTACGCTTTGTTATAATCGAGTACACCAAAGGAGTTAAAGAGGAATTTTTTATGGCAACTTCTTCAAAAAAACAAACAACAAAAACCACTGTTAAGGCAAAAGCTCCTGTAAAGGCTGCTGCTAAGACAACTACCTCTGCATCAAAGACTACAAAGGCAACTGCAACTGTAGACAAGGCTCAGGTAAAGGCATTTAAAGAGCAGGTCGAAAAGCATCTACGTACCACAATCGGTACTTCACCTGTAAAGGCAAGCAAACTTGCATGGTGGCAGGCTGTGGTTGCAACAGTTAACGAGGATATCTTCGGTCGTTTAACTGATACTCAGCAGACTCACGCAAAAAATGATACACGTGCAGTGCATTATTTGTCAGCAGAATTCTTAATGGGAAGATTAACAATCAATAATCTTACCAACCTGGAAAAATTCGATGTTGCTCGCGAAGCATTGAAGGAATTTGGATTAGATATTAACGAAATTTGCGAGGAAGAGCCTGATATGGCTCTTGGTAATGGCGGTCTAGGTCGTCTGGCTGCCTGCTTTATGGATTCACTGGCAACCTGCAATTATCCATGTGTAGGTTACGGTATTCACTACGAAAACGGCTTATTCAGACAGGAAATCCGTGCTGGAAAGCAGGTTGAGCGTCCTGATTCATGGAGAGAGTACGGCTGTCCTTGGGAAGCATGTCGTCCTGAGTCTGTTCAGAACGTACCACTTGGCGGTTATGTTGAGAAGCAGACTGCACCTGATGGTTCACAGTGTTCAGTATGGCACCCATCAAGCATGATTAAAGGTGTGCCTTGGGATATTCCTGTTGTAGGATACAGAGGTTCATCTGTTGCAATTCTACGTCTATGGGAATCACGTTCAACTGAACAGTTCAACTGGGACGTTTTCAATGCTGGCGGTTATGTTGATGCTCAGGCTGAAAAATCACTGGCAGAAACAATTTCAAAGGTTCTTTATCCAAATGACTCAACCGAGGCTGGTAAGGAATTACGTTTAACTCAGCAGTACTTCTTCTGCGCATGCTCACTACGTGATATTTTACGTAGATATAAGAGATCTCATCATAATGACTTTAGCGAGTTTGCAGCAAAGATTGCTATTCAGCTGAACGACACTCATCCAACCATTGCTATTCCAGAGCTGATGAGACTTCTTATTGATGAGGAAGGCTTATCTTATGAGCAGGCATGGGATATTACCTCAAAGTCATTCAACTATACCAACCACACTCTGCTTCCAGAAGCATTAGAGAAGTGGCCTGTATACATCTTTGAGAAGTTACTGCCTCGTCATCTTGAACTGATTTACGAGATTAACTTCCGCTTCCTGAATGGTCCTGTTGAGGCTAAGTGGCCTGGAAACAATGAAATCAAGTCAAGACTTTCCATTATTGAGGAAGGTGAAGTAAGAAAGGTTCGCATGGCAAACCTATGCGTTATTACTTCTGAGCACGTTAACGGCGTAGCCAAGATTCACTCCAAGCTGGTTAAAGAGAATCTGTTCCCTGAATATGCTCAGCTATGGCCAAACAAGTTCTGCAACGTAACAAACGGTGTAACCCCACGTCGCTGGATGCTGTCATGCAACAGAGGTCTTGCCGAGTTATATAACGATGTAGCTGGTAAGGACTGGCCTTTAAATCTTGATAAGTGTGAAGCATTAAAGAAATATGCTGACAAGAAGGAATACCAGGATCGTTTCATGAAGATTAAGCATGACAACAAGGTTGCTCTTGCTAAGACTATCAAGGAACTGACCGGTGTTGAAGTTGATCCTAACGCATTATTCGATGTTCAGGTAAAGAGACTTCACGAGTACAAACGTCAGCATTTAAATCTTCTTTACATTATGTCTCTGTACAAGAGTCTGCTTGAAGATCCTGATCAGGATATCGTACCTCAGGTATTTATCTTTGGTGCTAAGGCTGCTCCTGCTTACACACTTGCAAAAGACATTATTTTCGCAATCAACGCTGTTGGTGAGAAAATCAACAATGACCTGCGTATCAAGGGCAAGTTAAAGGTTGTATTCTTACCTAACTACAGAGTAAGTCTTGCTGAAAAGATTATTCCTGCTGCTGATATTTCTGAGCAGATTTCTACTGCCGGATATGAAGCTTCAGGTACCTCAAATATGAAGTTCTCCATGAACGGTGCTTTAACTTTAGGTACTATGGATGGTGCTAATATTGAGATTGTTGAGCAGGCCGGTATTGAAAACAACTTTATCTTTGGTCTGAGTGTTGATGAGGTTCTTGAGTTGAAGCCTCGCTACAACCCATGGGATTACTACAACGCAGATCATGACCTGAAGTCAGTTGTTGATTGGCTTGATTCTGACTTCTTTACTCCTGGTCAGCCAGGTGCATTATCATCAATCAAGACTTCATTACTGAATAACGGTGATCCATTCTTGGTTCTGGCTGATTTTGCATCCTATAAGGAAGCTCATCAGAGAGCTCAGAAGCTGTTCAAGGACAAGGCTAAGTGGGCAAGAGCTGCAATGATTAACTCAGCTACAATGGGTATCTTCAGCTCAGACAGATCAATTAAGGATTATGCTGAGAATATTTGGACTCTAAGAAGCCAGATTGTAAAGAAATAATCGGTATTTGATTTGATGTGAGGCCCCTCTGTTGAGGGGCTTTTTATTTGCTGAACATGAAAAATCAGCTGCGGTCGATTTCATATAGATTCATCATTTTTCCGTCTTTGACTTCAACGCAGTCAAAGCCGCCTGCAACAGCAGCCTTAAGTCCAAGACCACCATCTTCAAATACACAGCATTCTTCAGGAGTTAACTGCATTTTCTCTGCTGCCAGAAGGAAAGTATCCGGATTTGGTTTATGACGGGTAACGTCATCAGAGGTGACTATAACATCAATGAAATCAGTCATATTCTTAGCCTGAAGAAGCCCCGTTACATTAGCGGTTCTTGAACCTGTGCCAATTGCGATTTTAACGTTATTCTTTCTACTCTCTTTAAGAAAATTAAAGAGCTCTTCAAAAACGATAATGTTAGGAACGTTTTCAAGATAGATTTCGATCTTTCTATCAACGTATGTTTTTATATCACCAACTGGGAAACCCTGATTTTTATAGAATCTGGCAATATCGTAGCTTGAAGATCCTCCAAGTCTGTATATGTCAGCCATATCTATATCAAAACCGTGTTCATTAGCTACCTGCTTCCAGGCGCGGGCATGGAATGGCATTGAGTCAATCAGTGTTCCGTCAAGGTCAAAAATAAGACCTTTGTATTTTGTAAGTTTGCTAAATTTCATATTCAGACGATGATTCTTATAGACCTAAAACGTTTAGAAAAAGTTTGTGCATTATTCTTTGCAATTGTA
>JAGDBH010000097.1 GCA_017959135.1 Succinivibrio sp.
ATATGTCTAACAATCACAGAGCAAACATGACGAATACTCCTTCAACAAAGATTGAATCGAGTCCAAAAAGAGATGTATCAGATAAAAAAGACAAACTGATGCAGGCAAAATTAAACAAGGAAGTTGATGCTACCCTTAATCAGGCAAAAATTCTGTTAGACTCAGAACCAGATAAGATTGCAGCAAGAAAGACTGCCGGCAGCTATACAGAGCACAGAAGCAGTTTTGATCCTAATAAGACCTACTCTCAGAGCAAAAATACTTCAGACAATAAGTTTCAGAACAGAAATCCTCAGCAGAACACACATAATTTTACAAAAGACATTAAACAGGAAACACCTAAGAGTGCTGAAGTTCCTCATGATAAGGCTGAACCTAAAAATCAAAGACCTTCAGAGGAGCACAACAGTAAGCCTCTTGAAAATAAATCTGCTGCCAATAATCAGCTGACAGAAATACAGAAAAAAGAAGAGCCATTACACATGAATGACGAAACAACACAGCAGATCGTACCAGCAACCGAGTATGATCGTCTGCTTCCACAGGTATCATCTCTAAGATCCAGAGTAAATCTGCTTACATTTGCTCTGATTCTGGTGATTGGTGCAGCTGGATACGGTGCTTACTATCTTGATAAGCAGAAGTACAGCGATATCATGGAGATTCAGCATCAGGTTCAGCAGACCAGTACTAACGTATCTGCAACTGAAGGCAAGATTAACGATTTATACAATCAGATTAAAGCCAAGGATGAAAGAGTAACCAATCTTCTGAAGGCAAATGATGAGCTGAAGAATCAGAACAACATTCTAAAGAGCCAGCAGGAGACACTGCAGAAAACTATCGACAAGGCAAACAAGCAGACAGAGGCTGTCAATATCCGTCTGAATGACTATATGGACAGAAATCCTAACGACTGGCTGGTTGCCAAGAGCTACTTCCTGGTTTCAAACGCACAGAATATTCTAAGCTTCAGTGACAACATTGAAGGCGTTCTTCTGAATCTGTCTCAGGCAGACATGCTTTTAGTCAAGATTGACGAGCCTGCTGTAAACCAGATCAGAGAGGCAATCAGCAAGGATATCCTTTCTCTCAAGAAAGTGGAACATGTTGATTCCAAGGGTATTCTCTACAAGCTCGACAGTGTCTACAACAATGTTGACAATATGCCGCTCAACGAGTTCCTGTCTGAAGCTCAGAAAAAGGCAGCCTATCAGAAGGCTAAAGGAACAACTGACAGCGTCAGTGACTGGAAGGAAAATCTTCTGACATCTCTTAAGGAATTCTCCTCAAGATTCATTGAGGTCAGAAGACGCAATGACGGTGTTGTAAACCAGTATCTGTCACCAGAACAGTCTGCTATTCTGCTGCAGAACATCAAGACCGAGATTCTTCTGGCAAAGATTGCCCTGTTCAACAAGGATCAGGAGAGCTTCGCTCACAATCTTGATGAAATCAAAAAACACATTTCAGCATACTACGACATCAATAATGCCGATGTAACCGCAAACCTTGAGATTATCGATGAAATCTCAAAGAACAACATTGCATCTGCAAAACCTGATCAGCTGTTAAGCGTACCTCTGTTTAACGCTCATGCTCAGACCAGATTCAATCTTTACAAGAATCAGAAAAAAGCTGACAAGCCAGTAAACAAAGCTTCAGATAAGAAGGAATCTGAAGCAGCAGCTCCTGAGGCAAAGAAGGAAGGTGAATGATGCTTAAACTTCTAATTCTCCTCCTGTTTACATGTGTTGCGATCTTTGTAGGACCAATGCTTGCTGACACACAGGGATTTGTACATATTGTCTTTGGTGAAACGATTATCGAGACATCTGTAAATACAGCAGTTATGCTTTACTTCCTGTCTCTTCTGGTACTGTTCGTGATCTATCTTATTCTCAAAAAGATTACCAATATTCCATCACGAATCAGACAGAGTTTTAGGACCAGAGCCTTCAATAAGAAGCTATCCGTCCAGGATGAGGCTTTTATCGACTTCAATCAGGGACAGTACGAACAGAGTCTTGGTCTTTTAAAGCACTCAAGCTCACTTAAGAAAATGAGTGAGAAATCACTGCTGGTTGCAGCACAGTCTGCATTCTCACTGGAACTTTACGATTTCACCCGTAAGGCACTGGATGAAGCTCAGACCCGTGGAAGACCGGCTAAGCTTGCAGCAGATATTCTAAGAGCAAAACTGAACCTTGATATCGGCAATGCCAAGGTTGCTTTAGAGTACCTTGAAGGACTGAAAGGTGCTGTAAAAAACAAATACGTTTATAAACTGTTCCTGGACTGCTATCTTGCAAACAAGGACTACAAGAAAATCTGTGAGAATACAAAGGAGATGATAAAGTACGGAGCCCTTACCAAGGAACAGGCTCGCGGATATTACATCGCCCAGATCGAAAAGGAAGTCAAAGAGGCTGATTCTGAAGGTGCGGTTGAACAGATCTACAATGGTCTTAGCCGAGATGATAAGAGAAACTCCAAGATTATGGGAGCTATTATCTATAAGTACCTGAAGTTCGGTAATCTGCCAAAGGTTCAGAATCTGACACTTGATCTTCTAAAGGAAGAAAAGGATCCGGTATTTATTGAATCCATCTCCAACTGGGATGTGGCTGTGCCTGAGGTTCTGATTCATCTGAAGAAATATGCCTCAAAGAATGTACTGGCATCTCAGGTTGATCTGCCTTTATTAAAGGCAATGGGTAACCTTGAATTCAGATCCGGTCTGGATCCTGATGCTCTTGATGATTACAAGAAGGCTCTTGCTATTGAACCAAGTCCTGATATCTATATCAGAATCGGAACCATTCTGACCAACCTCAAGAAGGTCGATGAAGCTGCAGAGTACTTCAGAAAGGCAAATGCCATGTATTTTGAAGACAAAGCTCTTACCATCATCAAATAAAGAATATATTACAAGAATATTATGGCGATCTAAATGATCGCCATTTTTATTTTACAATCCTGATTTCTATCATCTCAGTTATAGTTTTTCCCTATATTTGCATATAAAAAAATAGAATTA
>JAGDBH010000098.1 GCA_017959135.1 Succinivibrio sp.
AAATCATTTACTCTCAAAGAATTAAATTAAAACTCCTTGTAAATGCTCAACCTCATGCTGAACAATCTGTGCTGTGAAGCCAGAGAATTTCTTAACCTTCTTCTTCCAGTTAATATCAGAATACTCTACCTCGATCTTCTTATAACGGGTACATTTTCTAACACCATCTAATGAAAGACAGCCTTCTTCGGTTTCATACTCACCATCTTTAGCTACGATAACAGGATTGTACATAACCACATAATCGTCATGAACATTAACAATAATGATATTCTTGTTAAATCCAATCATGTTCGCAGCCATGCCCACACACTCATCAGCATGAGCTCTTAGCGTATCCACAAGATCAATTGCAATCTGATAATCCTTTTTTGTGGCAGTTTCTGATTTTAATGAAAGAAATGCTTCATCTCTGACTATATCTCTTATCATAAGAACTCTCAGCTATATTAAAGGTCAGTTACAGACTATTATGAATTTTTAAGAATATTGTTTATTCTTTACAGATCCTCAGGAGTATCAACACCTGTCTCAGGAGGATTATCAGTAACACCTACAACAATAGACATGCCATTCTGAAGTAATCTTAGCTGTTCAAGTGATTCGCACTTCTCTAGAGTAACCTGAGGCATCTTTGAGTAATTAAGAACAGTCTTTGCTCTATATGCGTAAATACCGATATGGTGGTAATGCTCAAACTCTAAATCAGTTATATCCTTATTTCTGAAATTCTCTCTTTCATAAGGAATTGGAGCACGGCTAAAGTACATAGCCATATTGTTTTTATCAAACACAACCTTTACACAGTTAGGGTCGAAAACATCCTTAACATTATCAATCTTAAAACAAAGAGTAGACATATCAGCGCCACTGTTTTCAAGCAGAGATGCTACCTGTTTAATGTGCTCCGGATTGATTAAAGGCTCATCTCCCTGAACATTCACAATGATTGTATTCTCGTCGATATTCATCTTTTCAATCATCTGAGCAAGTCTGTCGGTACCGCACTTGCAGTCCTGAGAGGTCATGCAGACCTTAACCTTATCCATTCCGTCTAAGGCTGACTCGACACGTTCATCATCAATACAGGCAACAACCTCTTTGGCCTCTGATTTTAAAGCCTGCATACAGACTCTTTTAATCATAGGAATACCGCCAACTAAAACCAGAGGCTTTCCAGGAAAACGGGTAGATGCATAACGTGCAGGAATAGCAACAATATAATTACTCATAATTATCTCTTTATTCTTCACTTGTCAGATCGTAAAGCTTATCAGCGACAATCTGATAAAAACGTTCTGGAAGCACCGCTTCAACATTCAGAACATACAGGTTATCAAGTTTATATTTAGCGTATTTTACAGCATCTTTTGCTGTCATTACGATAGGATATTTCTTTGAATTGTTTATAAGAATCTGTTTGCTTACAACACCGTGATCACCAATATCTATTGTTGAAACGATATTGTAGCCACAGGATTTAAGTGTATTGTAAAAGCGATTTGGATTGCCGATTCCGGCCAGAGCCACAACATTTGTGCCCTTCTGCAGATAATCATGATATCCCTGATTGGAACAGAAAGATTCAATTGAAACAGCAGGAGATGGAACCAGATGCATAGACTGATAGTTTTTCTTAGGCTCAGCTGGA
>JAGDBH010000099.1 GCA_017959135.1 Succinivibrio sp.
AACCAGGTAAGACTTCTGTCCTACACCCTGTGGTGCTGGTTTGATACGATCCCAGGTGATATCGACGATTCTTTCAACCTTATTTACAACGAAACCCTGAATAGACTTGTTGTACTCAGTCATTAAAAGCAGCTGCTTATCCAGATTTCTTGTTATAGGACCACCCATGGCAAAACTCAGATCAATAACAGAAGAGGTAATGTCTCGAGCATCGATTACGCCGATAACTGATTTATGAAGCTTTGGCAGAACGGTTATAGGTGGGCAGTGAACAATCTCCAGAATCTTAAATACATTCAGGCCGTAAAGCTGAGGATTATTAGGTAATCTGAACAGAAGCATCTCCATTCGGTTCTGTCCTACGATTCCTGTTTTTTGTTCGATACTGTCTATCAGTCCTGCCATGTCCTTTCACCAAACTATCTATTGAAAAAACCTGAAAAAATCATCTGGATCTATCAAATTATAGATATAGAGAGGAAGTTTGCCCCGATTTTTTTCAGGTTATTTGAAATTGCTCAGAAAAACTTAATGCTTATACCTAAAATCTTTTTGAAACCTTGAAGTTAGAGTGTTAACGGCAGTTTTGAGGTATATCTTTATGTTTTTTAAGAATTTTGCTTAAAATTGCATAATATGCTGTGCGTCTTCTCCAAAAAACGAATTCCATTTCTTGCGAAAAGTACAAAAAACCGCTTTTATTAAAAGAAAAAAATAATAAAAAAATACAGCAAACATACATACGGAGAAAACAATATGTGTAAAGTACGTATCACTGTTGTGAAAATCGCAAATCATGAAGATTTGTCTGAAAAGTACGAACTTCCTCAGGATGAGCCATGTCCTATGAGTGAAGGAATGATGTTCACTGTTGATGATTTCACGGCAAAGCCTCGTGAGATCTGCGAAAGTGCCTGGCAGACACTGACTCCTTTCATCATGACGTTAGTCAGCGGTGGAAAGAAAATCTACGGCAACTGGATGAAGAATCCAAAGTCAGCCATGATTTCATGCAATGACGGTTTCAGACCGGTAAGCTTTCTTCTTGAAGCGGTAGATTAAGTAAAAATCTCCGCTTTAATTTTTCTATTTGCTACTTCTGTCACCCGATTTTTTCTGATTTTTGAATTATGCCTCTGAAAATTCAGAAAAAATCATTAATGATAGAAGTAGATGTCCTGTCCTCTCTAATTTCTATTGGTTATTCAGGTTTAAAGAGGTGTTTATGCTTGTCGAGTCGTTCAGAAAATTTGTAAGAATCAGTATTCCTCTTGCCGCTGGTTTAATTCTTTCAGCCTGCGCAACACATACCGCCAAACTGCCTCCATCATTAGAAGAGCTTAAACCTGACAGACCAGGCTGGTACCCTCAGTTTGAGGATAAGGATCAGTATCCGGATTTTGTTGAGCTGTTCCCTGCACCTCCTGCAGAGAATTCTCCTATCTTTGCTAATGACAAGAAGGTCTTCAAGGAAACAAGAAAGCTTAAGGGAACTCAGGTCTGGTATGATGCAGCTAAATTCGCCAAGATTGACCCTGAGGTCCTAAGCGAGTACTTCTCTCCTGTGATGAGCCGTAAGATCACAAAGGAGGAAACTCCATGGACCTATTACATCATTGCACGTATTATCGCCGACGTGGCTGGCTCCGGTACCCGTGGTATCAAGTCCCACTACAAGCGTGTACGTCCTTTCGTTTATTTCAATTCCAGAACCTGCTCAACCAAAGAGGACGATGAGGCTCACAGAGACTCCTACTCCTACCCATCAAGTCATTCTGCCTATGGCCAGGCTTTAGCTCTGATCCTGACTGAGATCGATCCTGCTAATCAGGCTAAGATTGCCAAGAAGGGTATTGAATACGGACAGTTCCGTGTAATCTGCGGCTTCCATTGGGAATCTGACGTAAATCTTGGTCGACTGGTAGCAAGTCATGTGGTGGCAAGACTACATACCAATATGGAATTTATCGAAGCCTTAAAGAATGCCAAGGCTGAATTTGGTCACCAGACCAGATAAAACTATTACTTCATCTGACTTTACAGGATCTTATTCTTGGCTTTGTGAGGATAAGATCCTTTTTTAACCACATAAGGATTGCTTATGAAACGCTCTGAAATCAATAAAGTCATTAAGGATATGGAAAATCTTCTTCGGCAATGTCATTTCTATCTGCCTGAGTTTGCTTCGTGGAGTCCTGATAAGTGGAAGAATCTTAAATCTGATGCCAGGGAAATTGTCGATAAACGTCTTGGCTGGGATATTACCGACTATGGTACCGGTAAATTCTG
>JAGDBH010000100.1 GCA_017959135.1 Succinivibrio sp.
AAACAATTTTTAAAATTAAAAAAAAAATTCTCACCAAAATGGGCAGAAAATGTCTATTTTTAGTGAAAATTCAATAAACAAAAAGTTGGTGGTAAACTATCGCAGTTAACTGCTAACTATAATTACAAAGAGATTTAAACATGCTAGATATATTGAATTCATTGGTTAATGATGTCAGTGGATTTTTATGGACATATATTGTCATAACTCTACTGATTGCCATTGGTCTTTATTTTACCTTCAGTTCTGGAATAGTTCAGATCAAGTATTTCTTTGAGATGATGCGTGTTTTAAAGCACGGTATTACCGGACAGAAAAAGAAAGGTAAAGAGGTAAGTTCATTTCAGGCATTCTGTATCAGTACCGCATCACGTGTAGGTGTTGGTAATATTGCTGGTATTGCCATTGCAATTACTCTTGGCGGTCCAGGTGCTATTTTCTGGATGTGGGTGATTGCCCTAATCGGAAGTGCAACCGGTTTTATCGAGAGTACTCTGGCTCAGATTTATAAGGTGCCTTACAGAGTCGGCGGATATCACGGTGGCCCTGCATATTACATTAAGAATGCTTTACGTCAGCCTTTTGTTGCAGCCATCTTCGCAGTTCTAATCAGTATCACTTTCTCTCTGACCTATAACTCAGTTCAGTCAAACACCATTACCAGTGCTATTGTTGTTGCCTTTGATCTTGAATCATCTCTTGATGGCTACGCAAACTACATCACCGGTCTGGTTTTATGTATCCTTGTTTCAATGGTTATTTTCGGCGGTGTTCAGAGAATTGCAAAAGTTACAGAGTTTATGGTTCCTATTATGGCAATTCTGTATCTTCTGATTGCAATTGCAATTATCTGCATGAACATTTCTGCTGTACCAGATATGCTGTATCTGATTGTTCACGATGCATTCCATCCTCAGCAGGCTGTTGCAGGCGGTTTTGGCGCTGCAATTCTGACCGGTGTTAAGAGAGGTTTATTCTCAAATGAGGCAGGTGAAGGTTCTGTTCCTAATGCTGCTGCATGTGCAACAACTTCTCATCCTGTAAAGCAGGGACTTATTCAGGCTTTCGGTGTTTTCATCGATACTCTGGTTATCTGTACCGCCTCTGCAGCAATTGTTCTGCTGTCAAATCAGTATGAGATTGGCGGAGACTTAACTGGTATCAATCTGATTCAGTCTTCTCTAACTTCTCAGCTTGGAGCATGGGCAGGCTATTTTATGACCTTTACCATTGTGCTGTTTGCATTCAGCTCAATCATCGGTAACTATTACTATGGTGAGGTTAATATTCAGTTTTTGACCAGAAATCCATTCATCATGAGCGTATTCAGAATTTTTGTTGTTGCCATGGTGTTCTTTGGTTCATACGCAAGTCTTTCACTTGTTTGGGACCTTGCTGATTTATTTATGGCTCTGTTAACCATTACCAACCTTTATGCAATTGTTAAGCTTTCCAAGTTTGCATTCATTGCATTAAAGGATTACAGACTCCAGCAGTCCCTGGGTATTAAAGATCCTGAATTCTCTCCATCAGTTCTACCTTCAACAGATGGTATTTATTCATGGGGTAATGAGGCTGAGTATCTGAGAAGTTTAGATGAAGAACCAACTGATGATGCCTTAGCTTCATGGGAACATGCCCGTGTTAAGAGAGAAAAGGCTCAGAGTTTCTGTCATCAGAACTAATCTTTAATATATTTTCAGAAAACGCTGTCAGTGAGAGATCATTGACGGCGTTTTTTATGTGATTTCAACGAATTAATTTCAATTGTCGTGATAAAGTAGTAAAGAAAAAACTATATAGATAATGTATAGTTATTAACAGTTTTTATTGATTCTTTTCATTAACGGATAATTGGGAAATGTCAAAAGTCATTTTATATCATGGGTCTCAGTTTCAAAATGTGACTCCTACATTTGGATTGGGAGATGATAAGCATGATTATGGCAGAGGCTTTTACCTTACTGAGAATTTTGAGCTGGCAAAAGAATGGTCTGTATGTCGACCTAATCAGGATAATGGTTGGGTTCATAAATATGAGCTGGAAACTGAAGGCTTAAAAATATTTGATTTTCAGCTGGAGAATGTGTTGGCTTGGCTT
>JAGDBH010000101.1 GCA_017959135.1 Succinivibrio sp.
GTTACGCCAGTAGCTTCATTAGTTCCTTTTAACTTCTGGACACCGATGAAATCATATCCAATACCTAAACCAAACCAGTCAGTAAAATTATACTCACCGTAAAGCTTGATACCGTAGCCATCATCCTTATATTTAAGCTTTTCTCCGTCATCTACATCTGGGAAACTATGGTCAAAACCGTGAGCCCAGCCCAATGCACCACCAACGGTCCATGAATCAGGAACAGCTGCATTTGCAGAAGCACATGCAAAAGCAGTAATAACGGCGACAGCCAATACATTTAGTTTCATAATATAGTCCTTCATAAAATTGAACATGAAATTGGTCATTATATTATACGTATGAATTATGCAAGGTGGATAATAAGGGGGATTGGTTTTATATCAGGAACGTGAACTTTTCGTCACTTTAGAAGAAAACCTAAGAATTAATACATATAAGTAAGATTTTTATTTGAAATTTAGTGAGTTAGATACTTATATACCTATGTTTAAAATTTCAGCAACAAGTATCATACTGAAAATAAAGGTGATTATTAGATTTTAGACAAATTTATCCTCCTTCCTGTTCCACCGTATCTAACACAAATTCTCGTTTAAAAACATCCAGAAAAACGTTCGCCTGAGGACTTAGCGGATTATTTTTTCTCCATATAAGTTTCAGAGATGCCCTTGGAACACCGGTTAACGGTCTGAAAGTTAATCCTTCATTATTCTCAGTTGAGACTAGTTTGCTGAAAATAAGGCAGATCCCGAGTCCCTCCTTAACAAAAAGAGTCCCATTATAGACAAGGTTATATGTAGCTGTGATATTGAGTTTTGAATAGCTCTCTTCAGAAAACCATTGAGGAAAAAGCTGTTCGTAGCCCTGTTTAGATACAATAAGAGGCTCTTTTTCTATATCAGCAAGACTTACTGCTTTCTTTTTAGCCAGAGGATGGTTTTCTTTCAGAAGAAGGCCCCACTGATCATATAAAGGAAGATCAATAATGTTATAACGGCTGTCACGAATATCGTGAACAGTAAAAGTAAGATCATCAAGACCTTTGTTAAGCCTTTCCAGAGCATCACTTGCATTGGCACTGTGAAGATGGGTACGGATGTTTACTCCTTTCTCTTTTAATAGCATTACTGTCTTAGCTATATATCTTATTGAGTCTGACTCGGGACAGCCTATATACAGGTTACCATCCAGGCTTTTATCTGAAGAGGCAAATTCTGCTTTAGTCTTTTCAACCAGGGAGAGTATATCTCTGGCTCTGTTTAAAAAAAGAATTCCGGCTTCTGTTAACTTGATGCTGTAGTTTGTGCGATGAAATAACTTTACATTAAGCTCATCCTCAAGCTCTTTAAGCTGACGAGACATGGTTGGCTGAGTCACGTGAAGATTCGATGCAGCCTTTGACATATTACCTACTCTGGCCATCTCTACAAAATAACGTAATACTCTGTTTTCCATTCTCGCTTCCTTATCACAGAACACACAGATTATATCTGGCAGTTATTCACTTTTTTTAATTCTAATTATAGAAAATAAGTAATGGAATAATTAAAAATCAGTTCATATACTTCTAAAGAAAATGAAAAACAGAGGTATTTATGGCAAAAAACATTCTGATTGTATCTTCAAGTTTAAGAGCGGGAAGCAATTCAGAGCTTATTTCTAAGGAAGTTGAGCGAGGAGCGATATCTGCAGGAAACAATGTTGAATTTCTGTCACTTAAGGATAAAAAAATCGACTTCTGCATAGGCTGTTTAAAATGCCAGAAACAAGGGAAATGCATTCTTAAAGATGATATGGAGCAGCTTATAGAGAAAGTAAATAATGCCGACACACTGGTGTTTTCAACACCTATTTATTACTACGAGATGTCAGGTGCACTCAAAACCTTTTTAGACCGCTGCAATCCTTTATATATCAGAGACTATCATTTTAGAGAGGTTTACCTGATTACATCATCAGCCGAGAATTCTGAAACAGTTTACCAAAGGGCCAAAAGTGGAGTCGAAGGATTTGTTGAGTGTTTCCCTAATTCAAAATTTATGGGGGTATTTTCAGGAGGCGGACTTACCAATCCTAAGGAAATAAATACTCACGAAGAAATTCTACAGAAAGCATTTGCTTTTGGAGAAAAGCTCTAACAATGCAGGAGAAATGCATAATGAGAAAATTTAAGTTAAAAACTCTAACTCTATCAGTTCTAATGGCATTCTCTCTACAGCTTAACGCTGCAGATATGAACATATATAGCGATGGAGAATCAGAACTAACTCAAAACTATATCCAGACAACAATGGATCAGTACTTTCATCCTGTAAAAAAAGGCGTAAAACCTCAATTCAGACCAGTTAACGGCTGGGTAAGAGAATCTTTTACCGTTGATAAGGTACCAACTGAAAAGTACACCCAGAACATTTACAACAACAAGAGGGTATTACTTCAGTGTCATGGTGGCGGCTATATTCTTGGCTTAAACGACAATTACCGTAAATTTGCATTACTTCAGGCTAATGCTTTGAAAGCAGACAAAGTCTATACCTTTGATTACCGTCATGCCCCTAAGTATCTATATCCTAGTGCTTTAGAAGATGCAGTAAGTGTTTACAAAAAAATACTTGCTGACGGAGTTAACCCAGAAAACATCATCATTGCCGGTGATTCTGCAGGTGGCAACCTTGCACTTGTACTCAGCCTAAAACTGAAAGAGATGGGAATTCCTCAACCACGTGGTCTTGTATTGCTATCACCATGGACTGCCATGAATACACTTCCATCTCATAAAGATAACAGTACAAAAGATAAGGTCCTAGGAGACAATACTCCTCTGAATGCTGAAATAGGAAAAATCAGCTATGCCAACGGCATAAAACCGGAGGATCCTCGACTGTCTCCATTATATGCAGATCTTAAGGGACTACCTCCTATGCTGATTCAGACAGGAAGCTATGAACTTCTATATTCAGACAGTGTAATGCTAAAGGAAGCTCTAGATAAAGCTAATGTTTATTCTGAACTTAAGGTTTATAAAGGAATGCCGCACGATTTCCCTTTAGTTCTTCCTGAATTACCACAAACTAAAGAGTCATTCAGTGATTTTTCAGAATTTGCTGACAATATTTTTTCAAAATAATCATCAGGAAGAGCCTTAACGTCAATTTAAACTGAAGAGATAAAAGATGAGAAATTTAAAAACATTCATGAAAAAGACTTTATTTGTCGGACTGCTTTTTGGTGGAATCATGAACGTTTATGCAATTCCTCAAGGAGATAATCAGAATATGAATAAAAAAGTAACACAGACCGCAGGAAGAACAGTATTAGGACAGTTTGCCCCTGAATTTGCCCACTATAATGACGATGTTTTATTTGGAGAGAACTGGAACAATCGGGATTTAACACTAAAAACCAGAAGTCTCATTACCGTGGTCGCGCTCGTTTCTTCCGGTATTACCGACAGCTCCTTAAAATATCATCTTGAGAATGCAAAAAAGAATGGAGTAACAAGAAAGGAGATTGCAGCAGCCATTACTCATATCTCATTCTATGCCGGATGGCCAAAAGCCTGGGCTGCTTTCAATCTTGCAAAAGAGGTCTGGACAGAGGAAAAGGAAAAAACAGACTCAGAGTTACCTCCAGAACTTGCAGAGTATCAGCAGGGAATGTTCTTCCCTATAGGCAAATACAATGAGGCCTACGCAAAATACTTTACCAAAAAGAGTTATCTTGCTCCTTTATCCACAGAACAGGTCGGTATCTTCAATGTTACCTTTGAACCATCCTGTAGAAATAACTGGCATATTCACCACGCAACCAAAGGTGGCGGTCAGATTCTGATCGGCGTTGCCGGTGTAGGTTTATATAAAGAGGAAGGAAAGCCTATCGTAAAAATACTGCCAGGAGATGTTATCAATATTCCTGCTAACGTAAAACACTGGCACGGAGCAGCTCCTGACGGATATTTCTCTCACCTTGCAGTAGAAGTATCCGGAGAAAACACATCTAACGAATGGCTGGATGCAGTTTCAGATGAAGAATATGAAAAGGAACTGGCAACCTTAAACAAGTAAGGATCAGTACAGGTTTGGTCTTGCCTGAAGCTTTAGAATTTCGCTTACTTTCAGGGCCTGATTAGCCTTTTTGTAAAGAGCAGTAAGCTCATCCTTCTCAAAGTTTCCACAGGCCTGGAAGAAAAGATAGGATCTGCCGTCAAAGTATGAAATCAGTCCAGAGCATGGTGCATTGTCTACATACTTAAAGGCAAAGCCTCTTAAGTCAACAACAGCCTTTAAATCCCAGCCTCGGTAGGTATCCATCATGTACTGGGCATACTGCTTGGTAGTAGAGAGATTGATGATTGGATCAAGAATCTGCAGAGAGGCCATCTTACCTCCCTGCTCGTTTATATAAGAAGCCTTATTTCCGACAACAATCTCCTCGAAGTCTTCAACTGCTGCATATGAACACAGAGAAAACATCATCAGAAATAGTGAAATAAGCTTCTTCATATAAACAATTACCTTACAAGCTGATGATAAGCTGTATTTGAGGTTACCTCTTCTACAGGGTAGTTAATAGCCTTGATAAACTCATTTACGCCCTCTTCCTTATCGGTAACATCAAGTCCGCACAGTACTGAACAGAACTCCAGACCGGTAATACGGAAGTGGAACAGAGTAATATTATATGAATTACCCAGAGTTTCAAGGAATCTTAGCAGTGCATTTGAAGTTGCAGGAAACTCAAACAGGAACAGTCTTTCATTAAGCTTAGATGAAGGATGACCGCCAACCATATAGCGGATATGATCCTTTGCAAGACCATCGTCGGTAAGATCAGTTACCAGATATCCGTTCTTCTTTAAAGACTTGCAGATATCGTTAAGCTCTTTCTTACCCTCAGTAAGTTCAACTGATGCAAATACACGTGCTCTGTCTTCAGTATTATATCTGTAACTAAATTCTGTTACCACACGATCGCCTAAAGACTTGACCAGATCAAGGAAGGCACCGATCTTCTCAGGAATTTCAACAGACAGAATACCCTCTGACATCTCACCAACATCACAGCGCTCTGCAACCATACGTAAAGAATGGAACTTAACGTTAGCGCCGGACAGAATTGCAATATGATTGCCTGACTTTATGTTGTTCTCGCGAACGTATTTCTTAAGACCAGCAAGTGATAAAGCTCCGCTAGGCTCGGCAATAGCACGGGTATCATCAAAGATATCCTTCATGGCAGCACAGATTTCATCATTTGAACAGGTAATGATGTCATCAAGATACTTGCTCAGTACTCTGAAGGTCTCGGTACCAGCCTTGCTTACAGCAACACCGTCAGCAAAGTGGGAAACATAACCGATATCAACAGGTGAACCTGCCTTCAGAGCAGCCTTCATACATGCAGAACCTTCAGCCTCAACACCGATAACCTTGATGTGAGGAAGAATTGCCTTGATATATGCAGCGATACCGGCAGCAAGACCGCCGCCACCGATCTGTACATAAATGGTATCAATGCTGTCACACTGGCCGATGAGTTCATGAGCAATTGTGCCCTGACCTGCGATAACATCAGGATCATCGTAAGGAGGAATCATGGTCAGATTCTTCTTTTTTGACAGCTGCTGAGCCTAATCATATGACTCATTGAAGCTGTCACCGTAAAGAACAACCTCAGCACCATAGTTTCTTACAGCATCAATCTTAAGATCAGGAGTGGTTGTAGGCATTACAATCACAGCCTTAATTCCAAGTTTCTTTGCTGAAAGGGCAACACCCTGAGCATGGTTACCAGCTGATGCGGTAATAATACCTGACTTTAAGGCTGCCTCATCAAGATTCTTGATCTTGTGGTAGGCACCGCGAAGCTTGAAGGAATGAATCTTCTGGTAATCTTCTCTTTTTAATAAAACATTTACACCAAGTCTTGATGATAATGAATCAAGACTCTGCAGTGGAGTCACCTTAACTAAATCATAAATACGGGCTAAAAGAGTTTTCTTAAGATAGCCCTGAGCATCTAACTGTTTTTCTGCCATATACTATAAACCTTCTAGTTTACTGCGATCACGCACGCCGCCTTTATCTGCACTTGATGCAAGTTTGCCGTAAGCCTTAAGAGCAAAGGTAATCTCTCGGTCACGGTTAACAGGCTGCCATGCATTCTTCCCCTTAGCTTCCATCCTTGCGCGTCTTGCTGCAAGCTCCTCATCTGAAACAGCCATGCGAATGGTTCTGTTTGGAATATCGATTTCGATTAAATCGTTTTCTTCCAATAATCCGATATTTCCGCCATTTGCGGCCTCAGGAGAAACATGTCCGATTGAAAGACCTGATGAACCACCAGAGAATCTTCCGTCGGTTACAAGAGCACATTTCTTTCCTAAACCAACTGACTTGATATATGAGGTTGGGTATAGCATCTCCTGCATACCTGGACCGCCACGAGGGCCCTCATAACGGATGATTACTACATCACCTTCCTTAACCTTGCCGCCTAAAATACCTTCTACGCCATCTTCCTGGCTTTCAAAGATTCTTGCAGGGCCAACAAACTTCAGGATAGATGAATCAACACCTGCAGTTTTAACGATACAGCCGTTTTCAGCAAGATTACCGTATAGAACAGCAAGACCGCCATCCTTAGAGTAGGCGTGGTCAACGTCGTGGATACAGCCGTTGACTCTGTCAGTATCAAGCTTGTCAGTAGTGTTATTCTGAGAGAAAGCCTTGATGTTGTACTTGCCACCAGCACAAGCCTTGTAGAACTGCTTAACTTCCTCTGAAGGTGATTTTTCAAGATCATACTTATCGATCTGCTCACCGATAGACATGCCTAAAACAGTTCTTGATTCCTCATGCAGAAGTCCTTTTTTCTTAAGCTGTGCCATGATATTCATGATACCGCCTGCATTGTGAAGGTCTTCCATGTGCCATAGAGGAGTTGATGGAGACATCTTACAGATATGAGGAACCTTTCTTGATAGTCTGTCGATATCTGCCATGGTGAAATCAACACCGGCTTCCTGAGCTACAGCCAGAAGATGTAGAACAGTATTGGTTGAACCGCCCATTGCAATATCAAGGCTCATAGCATTTTCAAAAGTGTTCTTGGTTGCAATTGAACGAGGAAGAACAGAATTGTCACCCTGCTCATAATGAGCCTTGGCCATTTCAACAATTCTCTGAGCTGCCTTAACAAACAGCTGCTTTCTGTACTCGTGAGTTGCAACAAGTGAACCGTTGCCTGGCAGTGATAAGCCTAAAGCCTCGGTCAGTGAATTCATTGAGTTTGCGGTAAACATACCTGAGCATGAACCGCAGGTTGGACATGCAGCGGATTCAACTGCACGAACCTCTTCATCAGTAACATCAGGTTCTGCTGAAACGATCATGGCATCAATCAGATCAACCTTGTGATCACAGCCATCCATACGACCAGCTTCCATAGGACCGCCTGAAACAAAGATTACAGGAATATTCAGTCTCATTGAAGCCATCAGCATGCCGGGAGTTACTTTATCGCAGTTTGAAATACATACCAGA
>JAGDBH010000102.1 GCA_017959135.1 Succinivibrio sp.
ATATAAAAGTTAAAGTTCTGGATAAAAGGTTAGGAAAGGATTTCCCTCTTCCAGGTTATGAGACTCCAATGTCTGCGGGCATGGATTTAAGAGCTATGGAAGAGGAGGACTTCATCCTCAATCCAGGTGAGGTAAGAATGGTAAAAACAGGTATTGCCATGCATATTGCTGACAAGAATGTTACCGCTCTTATCGTTCCTCGTTCCGGTCTTGGATACAAGCACGGAATCGTTCTTTCAAATCTTACCGGTGTGATTGATGCAGACTATCAGGGACCTCTGATGATGCCTCTGTGGAATCATTCAGACAAGCCTTTCAAAATCTGTGTAGGCGACAGGGTTGCTCAGATGCTGTTTGTGCCAGTTTTACATGCAAACTTTGAAGTTACTGACGAATTTGATGAGACTTCAGAGCGAGGAGAGGACGGATTCGGTTCAACCGGAAAGAAATAACCTATACCTTATACACAGAATAAAAAAAGCCTGAAAGAGTCGTTACAAAACAGCTTTCAGGCTTTTCTGTATATAAGGAACTGTTATCTGTTCTCCAGATATTCCTTCATTCTCTTGATTTCTACTGCGCTCTGAGATGGAGCTACGCCACCGATAATATCTCTTTTGGCAAGGATGTTCTCAAGCTGCAGACATGGATATACATCATCAGAGATTACATCTGAGTATTCCTTAAACTCAGCAACACTTAGATCCTCCAATGCCTTATCCTTTGAAATTGCATAAAGAACGATTCTGCCTACAATTGAATGAGCCTCACGGAAAGGAACATTCTTTGATACAAGATAATCAGCAAGCTCAGTTGCATTTGAATAGCCGCCCTTGGCTGCATCAATTGCATTCTTCTGATTAAGCTTGATGCCTTCAAATACAAGTGCTGCCATATCAAGGCTGTCAATCCAGGTATCAATAGCATCAAAAAGACGCTCCTTATCCTCCTGAAGATCCTTGTCATAAGCTAAAGGAAGAGCCTTGGTGGTAACCAGCATACCGGTCAGTGCACCTACAACTCTGCCGCACTTTCCACGGATAAGCTCAAGAGCATCAGGATTCTTCTTCTGAGGCATTAGGGATGAGCCTGAGGTTACCTTGTCAGATAGCTCAACAAACTTGGCCTCACCTGAATTGTAGATAATCAGATCTTCTGCAAGTCTTGATAGATGAACCATGGAAATGCTTGCACATGATAAAAGCTCCATTACATGGTCTCTGTCTGAAACACCGTCAAGACTGTTTCTGGTAGCACACTTAAAGCCTAAAGCCTGAGCCAGGGCATCTCTGTCAATGTTATATGCAGTGCCGGCCAGAGCTGCTGAACCTAAAGGACAGGTTGATAAAAGCTCCTTGGCATTGAGCAGTCTCAGATAGTCTCTTTCAAACATCTGAATATAGGCTAGAATCCAGTGAGTGAAAGTAACAGGCTGAGCACGCTGCAGATGAGTGTAGCCAGGGAAGATACTGCCCTGATTCTCATCGGCTACCTTTAACAGCTGTTTCTGAAGCTTATCAATAGATGACAGAACATGATCACATGCCTTCATACACCATAGCTTCAAATCAACAGCAACCTGATCATTACGGCTTCTGCCGGTGTGCAGTTTCTTGCCAAGATTACCAACCTTCTCAATCAGACGACGCTCAACGTATGAATGAATATCCTCATCATCACACTTGGCAATCTCATCAAGATTCTCGCTAACTTCAGCATAAAGCTCTTCAAGAGCCTTCTTCAGATCCTTGTTTTCCTGCTCTGTCAGAACACCTGCACTGTAAATTGCATCAGCCCATGCAATTGAACCCTCGATATCCTCAAGAGCCAGTCTGTAGTCAAATTTCAGAGAATCATTGTAATCCTTGAATCTCTGATCAGGACCCTGGGTAAATCTTCCGCCCCATAAAGCCATATATACCTCGACCTTATTATTGAATACTTTAAAACTATACAAAATACGGCTCAGAGATCACTCCCTGAACCGCATTCTATTTATTCAGAAATATTATTTCTTCTTAGCAGCTGCGTTAATAGCACGGATTCTGCTTGGTAAGGTATATAGACGGATGAAGCCGTCACCGTCAGCCTGGCTGTAAACCTGATCTGCACCGAAGGTTACGAAGTCAAAGTTGAACAGGCTGTTTGGAGAATCCTTCTGGATAATATCAATGTTACCCTTGTAAAGCTTCAGAACAACCTTACCGTTAACCTCCTTGGCACACTCATCAGCAGCAGCCTGAAGAATGTCTCTTAGACGGGTGAACCATCTGCCATCGTATACAAGCTGAGCAAACTCAACAGCTAAGTGCTCACGGAATACTCTGGTTGACTTGTCTAATACTAGCTGCTCGATAGCTCTTAAAGCCTTGTAGATAATGGTTCCGCCTGGGGTTTCATAGCAGCCGCGAGACTTCATACCAACAAGTCTGTTCTCGGTTAAATCGATACGACCAACACCGTTTCTTGCGCCTCTCTCATTTAACTCTGAGATAACCTCGAATGGAGTCATGGTCTTACCGTTGATCTGGGTAACAATACCCTTCTCAATGGTCAGCTCAAAGGTTTCTGGAGTATCTGGAGCCTTCTCTGGAGAAGTTGTCCATACCCATACGTTTTCGGTTGGAGCATTCCAGGTATTCTCTAGCTCACCGCCCTCAGTTGAGATGTGCAGGCAGTTAGCATCACGGCTGTAAATCTTCTTTAGAGTGGTCTTGCAAGGAATGTTACGCTCATTTAAGTAAGCCAGTAACTCTTCACGTGACTGAAGATCCCAGATTCTCCATGGAGCGATAACATCAAGCTGAGGAGCAAGAGCTGCAACTGCAGCCTCGAAACGAACCTGATCGTTACCCTTACCGGTAGCACCGTGAGCAACTGCATCAGCGCCTTCCTCAAGAGCACACTCAACCATTGCCTTGGCAATGATAGGACGTGCAATAGCGGTACCTAAAAGATACTCACCCTCGTATAAAGCACCAGTCTTCATCATCTCAAAGACATAGTCTTTAACAAACTCTTCTCTTAAATCCTTAATAATGCACTTGGTAGCACCTGACTGCTTAGCCTTCAGCTCGATGCCTTCAAGATCCTCACGCTCCTGGCCGACATCAGCTACGAAACATACAACCTCACAGCCGTAGTTCTCTTTTAGCCAAGGTACGATGGTTGATGTATCCAGACCGCCAGAATATGCAAGAATAACTTTTTTGTACTGTTTATTTTCATGTTTTAACATTTTCAAAT
>JAGDBH010000013.1 GCA_017959135.1 Succinivibrio sp.
CATATCGATATCTTCCCGGAAAACGCCTTTGATGATGTGCTGAACAGACTCTGCTCATCAAACTGCAAGGTTTATGTTGATCCGGATTCAACCAATGCTCACATCATGCTAAGCCTGATTAACGGTGGCGCAAAGCTGATTGAGGGACTTGGTCTGTGTCAGAAGCCTAAATCAATCAAGAATCACATCGAGGTTGCCGGTGAGTATAAGGCTCACATTAAAGACGGTATCGCGATGTGCCGTTTCCTGTGCTGGCTTGATAACCTCACCCGGATTGAGACTCTTGAGAACGACGAGAGCTTTATCAGACGTGTTGAGGAAACAACCGAGGCAGACCTTGCCGCCAGAGCAGAAATGTTCAGAAAGGTGGAGGCAGGCTACATTGAGCCTTCCTTTGCAACTATTTCCGCATTAGGTCCAAATGCGGCAATGTGCCACTATAATCATGAGAATGCTGAAAAACCAAGAGCCATGGGACATGACAGCGTATACCTCATCGACAGCGGCGCTCACTACAAGGACGGTACAACTGATATAACCAGAACCGTTCTGGTCGGACCTCATCTTTCAAATGATCTAAGAAAGATGTATACACTGGTATTGAAGTCTCATATTTCTCTTGCAACCCTGATCTTCCCTAAGGGCACAACCGGCCTTCAGATTGATGCGATTGCAAGACGTCCGCTGTGGGACTACGGCGAGGATTTCGCTCACGGTACCGGTCATGGTGTAGGACACGTTCTGTCAGTACATGAGGGCCCTCAGTGTATTTCCTCAAAACGATCCATGATTGCACTTGAACCTGGAATGGTTATTTCAAACGAGCCTGGATTCTATAAGGAAGGAGAATTCGGTATCCGTCTTGAAAACCTGATGGTAGTTATGCCTTGTACACAGCCAGGAATGAAACATATGCTATGCTTTACTCCTTTGACACTGGTTCCTTTTGATACTAGATTTATCATCAGAGAACTTTTATCTCAAAAAGAGATAGACTGGCTGAACAATTATCATCAGAATGTAAATAACGTAATTACAAATGCAGCAACATCACTAAGTGATGATGAAATAGTATGGCTATCAAAAGCCACCGCTGCAATTTAGGAGCAAGATATGCCTTTTTGGAAAAAAAGTCTTCCAAATTCATTATATTGTCAGACAAGACTTCAGCAGCTTCCAACTATTCCTGTAGGAATATCGGACTACAATATTCTTGAAACTCCTCATCACTGCTACACAAGAATACTAGAGCTGATAGCATCAGCCAAAGAACGAATTCTTATCACTGCCCTGTATCTTGAAAATGACGAGATCGGCAGAGAAATCCTTAATGCTCTTTATGAAGCAAAGGAAAAGAATCCAAAATTATATGTAAGAGTCTATGTGGATTTCCACCGCGCTCAGCGTGGCCGTATCGGTGAGGGAGCATCCCTTGGAAATTCCGAGCTTTACTATGACATGGCCAAAAAGACCGAGACTCCACCTGCTATCTATGGTGTTCCAGTCAAGCGCCGTGAGCTTTTTGGTGTAATGCATCTTAAGGGATTTGTATTTGACGATACAGTTCTGTACACCGGTGCAAGTATCAACAATGTATACATGGGCTACAACGGCAAGTACCGTCTTGACCGCTACCATGAGATTCATTCAAGAGAGCTGGCAAACACCTTATGTGCCTTTGCTACCAACGCTTTCCATCCTAACTTTGCCGTACAGGATTTCTCTCAGGGACAGGTTCGTCCAGCAAAGGACATGAGAGAAGAGATCAAGGAGCTTCGTAAACACTTAAGCTCAGTACAGTACATGGTTAAGAATGAGAAGGTAACCAAGTACCACGTGGGAGTTACTCCTCTGGTAGGCCTAGGCAAGAGATCAAATCTTCTGAACCGCTCAATCCTGTGGCTTTTAGGCGCAGCACGCGAGAAGATGTTTATCTGCACTCCTTATTTCAATCCTCCAAAGATCATTATCAAGGCTTTAGAGGATGCATTAAACCGTGATGTATCAATTACCCTGGTTGTAGGAGACAAGACTGCCAACGATTTCTTTATCCGTGACAGTGAAAACTTCTGCACTATTGGTGCAATTCCATACATTTATGAGCAGAACCTCAAGAACTTTATCATTAAAAACAAGAAGTTCATTGATTCTGGTCTGCTAAAGGTTATGCTATGGAAAGACGGAATCAATACCTACCACGTAAAGGGTATGTTTATTGATAACAACTATGCTCTGATTACAGGCAACAACCTGAACCCTCGTGCATGGAGTCTTGATCTTGAGAATGGAATCATTATCTCCGATCAGAATCATCATCTGCAGGAGAAGTTCATTCATGAACAGCAGTATCTGCTGCGTCAGACCACCAGAATCCGTTCAGAGGATGAGATTGAGTCAATCGACAACTATCCTCCAGAGGTAGTAAAGATTCTGAAGAAGGTTAAACGCCTGAGAGCTTCTATCTTCATTAAACAGCTTTTATAAGAGATTTATGGTCCCTAAAGATGATTCTTACTATGCAAACTCTGATATAGCCATCATCAAAGGGCTAGGGACCACTTATACATCAAGCTTCTATAAAAAGGGGATCTTTACCCTGTTTGATCTCCTTTTAGACTTTCCTTTCAAGTTTCTTGATCAGACCAAGATAACCAAGATTGCCGATATCCGGCCTGACGGCGGTTTCTACTTCATCGACGCCCATATTGCTGCGGTCCAGAATGTCCTTACCCGCAGGGTAAAGATGCTCAAGATGATGCTTCAGGATGACACCGGTAAAATCGAGGCGGTTTTCTTCAATCTGTATCCAAATCAGATCAAGGCTTACACCAGAGGTCGAAGAATACTGGCCTTTGGTCCGGTTAAGTACAATGACTACAACGGAGTGGTCAACTTTACCCAGCCGACGGTAACTTTCCTTGAAGAAGGAGATGAAGTTAAGCCTCAGGAGAGAATGACTCCGGTTTACCACGCAGTGGAAAAGGTTCCTCAGGCAGCAATCAGAAAAGCGGTAAACGGTGTACTGCAGTCACTGCATGCCATCCCTCTTCCAGAACTTCTGCCTCAGAAGCATAATCCTTTTAACCTGACACTAAGTCAGGCTCTGGATCTCTGTCACTATCCATATCCACCTGATATACCTAATCAGAAGATTATTCCAGAGAAAACAGATGGCTTTAAAAGAATAAGCTACGAGGAACTTATAGCCTATCAGCTGACACTCCTATCTGTAAAAAGAAAGAATGAACAGCACAATGCCATTGCTATAGATAAGGCTTTAGATGATACAGACAGATTCATCAAATCACTGCCTTTTGAGCTTACCGGTGCACAGATGCGCTCCTTTAGAGAGGTTCAGCAGGATTTAAGCTCACAAAAGCCGATGTTAAGACTTCTTCACGGTGACGTGGGTTCAGGTAAAACCATGGTCGCTGTCCTGGCTGCAATTCAGGTCGCCAAGTCAGGAAATCAGTGTGTGGTTCTGGCACCGACAGAACTGCTTGCCCAGCAGCATTATCAGAAATTTAAGGCTTTATTAGATCCATGCGGAATACGTACAGAGCTTATAACCTCATCCATCAAGGGAGTAAAGCGTAAAAAGCTTCTGGAGGATATTGAGTCAGGAGAGGTTCAGGTCATCATCGGAACTCACAGTGTCTATCAGGAAGAGGTTCACTACAGGAATCTTATTCTGGCTATCATTGATGAACAGCACCGATTCGGCATTGACCAGAGAATTGCTCTTCTGAAGAAAGCTCCATCGGATATCACCATGCATCAGCTGGTAATGACCGCAACCCCAATTCCAAGAACACTGCAGCTGGCTCTGTTCTCTGATCTTGATGTCTCAACTCTTGATGAGCTGCCAAAAGGCAGAAAACCTATTATTACCGCCGTTATGCCTGATACCAGAAAGGCTGAGATTATAAAAAGGCTTGATGAGGTATGTCATCAGGGAACTCAGGTTTACTGGGTATGTCCTAATATTGAAGAAAACGAGGATGAGACAGAATCAGTCAAGACAACCTACAAGGAACTGAAAAAACAGCTTCCGGATCTTAAGATAGGACTTCTGCACGGTCAGCTTGCAACCAACGAAAAGAACAAGGTTATGAAAGCCTTCCTCGAGAAGGAATACGATATTCTGGTAGCTACAACTATCATTGAGGTCGGTGTGGACGTTCCTAATGCTTCTATTATCGTTATAGAGGGAGCACAGAGACTTGGACTGGCACAGCTTCATCAGCTTCGCGGACGAGTAGGCAGAGGCGCTCTGGATTCATACTGTATCCTGATCTATAAGAGCTCAGAGACAGATGTTAATGACATCGCCATGCAGAGACTCTCAATCATGAGAGCAACAACCGACGGATTCAAAATCGCTACCGAGGATCTTAAGTTAAGAGGTCCTGGAGAAGTGTTAGGAAACAAGCAGACTGGATTTGATATCTTCAGAGTTGTTGACGTAAATCGAGATTTTGAACTAATAGATATTGCCAGAACTGCAGCTTTGGATATTATTCATAATGATACAGAAACCTGCAGAGCACTGATCTCCCGCTGGTTCCCTAAATTTAAAGTGTAGAGCTTGCTGTAAATGGCGTTCAAACCGAATATATACTACAGAAAACAGACTCCGCGCTATCTTAAATTCATTAAGATTGCCGTCTGTGTTCTCATTGTCACGATTGGCGTGGTGTGGGGATTCATTCTGTATTTCAACGGACAGCATGTAAAGGCTCCCCTTTTAAAATTCCTATCTGAGCGTACCAGTTTCTCCATTAACTGCGATGAAATTGAATTTTCTCCGCTGTACCCTGACGTTCTTAAGCTAAAAAAGGTAACCCTAGGTAATTCGAGTATTGGTGAGATCTACGTTGAATACGATTTAAAGAGTGTAATCTCATCAGATAATCTTGATATTAAGTACCTGTATGCAAAGGATATTTCCTTTGACGACAAGGATCTCGACGAACTGAAAAAGGAAAGATTCAGATATAAGAATATAAACATTAGTAAGCTCGATCTTATAAACAGCCCACTGTATCTTGGCAGATTCAAATCTGACAAGGCAGACCTGTCCGCAGTTGATGTCATAGTTTCAGAACAGGAGCAGATCAGCTTTAATGATTCAACACTGAATGCGCAGACGGGCTCGATTGATAATCATGAGGTTAAGAAGGTTCATGCAAGAATACTCTCATCAGAGGATAAGGTTGAACTGTCAGACGTTCAGATGCAGATTTTCGGCGGAACTGTTTTTGCTGCTCTGAGCATAGATAAAAATACACAGCTCATTGATTTTTCAAAGCTTTCTATAAGCAATGCAATTTTCCAGAAATACTCAAGCCTGATTGATAACTACAATATCAGAGCAAAGAACGCAAACCTCAACAACTGTGTTCTCTCAATTCCTTCTGCGGACCTTCTTTTGGGACAGGTCTCAGGAAAGATAGAGGATTTTAGGATAGAGAATAAGAATATTTCCTTTGATTTCAAGGGAAAGGCAGGAGAAATCTCCAAAACAGACCTACTGGTTACAGCTGAGGATTCTCTTCTGAATGCATCTGTAAGACATGATCTCATCAGCATCAGCTCTGAGGGTAAACTCTTTACCGGAGAGTACAGCAGCAACATCGAGATGACCAGTCTTGATAAGCCGGAGTCCACTGTCACAATCAACGGTTTTACACTTAAGAATGCTAAGTTAGAACCTACCCCTGAACTTTATAACCGTCTGAAATACCTGCTGTTTTCTCACAATACAGCAGTGAAAAACTTCAGCGTTGATAACACTGAGCTGGTATCTCACATCGATAAGATTCCTTTATCGGTTAAATCTGTAACCCTGAAAACAGAAGACATCCTGTTTGATGGTAAGACTCAGAAAGTTACAGGAACACCAGGAAAATTCACTCTTAAGACAGACAGTGCCTATTATTCAGATCTGTTTATAAAGGGCACCGAGCTTCATGGAGCATTCGGCAGTGACGGATATTCAGTAGTTCTTGATAAGGTTGAAAGCTACAACTCAGAAGCAACTGCTTCAATTTCAAGAGATTTTACAAAGAATACCTTTAACTTCAAGGCAAAATCCGAAGACTTTGATATGTCCGATCTGAACAGTGGCCTGTTCTCTAAACTATTCAACGGAAAAGTCAGTTTCGATATTGATCTGCATTCAGATGAAAATGAGGACAGCTCCTTATCTGTTACCCAGAAGCTTTGTGGAAATATCCTTATAAAATCAAAATCACTTCTGATTTCTGCTTTTGGTCTTGATTTAATCAACGGCGGAAACAAAAAGGATTATGAGCTGACCTTAAAGCAGCTTCTTTCATCTATCGAAGGTGGAGACTGCGGTTTTTACAGTCTTGATTTCAAATCCTCCATTGATAAAGGCCAGGCTAAATTCAGACTGTCTACAGACCTTGCCACTTCCCACTTAACAGCTAAGGGAAACTATGATGCCAATGACAGGATCATTGAATCAAAATCAACTCTGATCTCCCTGGCAAAGGACAGTATCACCTCAGTAATCACCAGAGGTCATATTACAGATCCAACCTTCTACGTATCTGCAATTATGCGCGGAGCTGTAAGACCTGGAATTGATGAGAGTGCTCTTGGAGATGAAAATCTTACTGCTGCAGAAGATGGCACAGTAACCAGGGTCAAGGCAAAGGAACTTTCCGACAAGCCTAATATCCATGCCTCAGAGGATGACAAGGTCTCTGTTCACAGTGATGATGAGAAAAGGGAAAAGGCTCTTACTCCTGACTCACTGGTTATCGATGAACAGAAATCTATGCTAGCCCCACAATAAAAAAGCGGAGAATTCACTCCGCTCTTATCCTTTGTTTTGACATATTTGCTAAGTTGGTTTAGCTCTGTTAGAAGTAATCTTAACTCTGATTGGAGCCTGTTTATTCTTAGGTCTTACCAGTTCCTCTGAACCCAGGGTTGATCCGGTTACATTTGCAAGATAAACCATGAAGCTTGGAACATCATCAGAAAGACCTGATCTTACGACACCTAATGATGCTGTAAACTCAGCTCCCAGAAGAACCAGCCACCAGCTGATATAAATCCAGACAAACAGTGCAGGAATTACGGCGATAGCGCCATAAATAGCCTCATAATTAGAGAAATTCAGAACAAAAATACTGAACAGTTTCTTTGAAACCTCAAAGGCAACAGTAACAAATATAGCGCCAAGAAAAGCATCCTGCATTTTTACTCTGACCCTTGGAACAATCACATACAGAGCTGTAAGAACCGCACACTCGATGATGATTGGGAATATAAAATAGGCCAGCATCAGAGCCATTCCGATATGAACGTTACTTGAAATAGCAATACCAACCACTCTGGTGAAAATCCAGATAATGATGCCTAAAGCGATAGGGCCTAAGGTTAAAAGAGTCCAGTAGATAGCAATCATTGAACCAAGCTTTCTTTTACCACCTCTCCAGATACGGTTCAGACACTGATCAATTGAACGAACCAGCATCAGAGAGATAACGAAGAAAACAATAGTACTTGTTGCTGTCAGTTTACCTGCATGATCAACAAAGGTTCCGACATATTTGCCTAAAGATTCTGAAAATACAGGCATGAAGTTGGCCTGAGCAAAGGCCTTTAAAGATTCTCTGAATTCTGAAAAAGCAGGGAAAACGGCAAAGAAATAGAAAATCACACTGATAGCAGGGATGAGTGCCAGAATCGATGTAAATGATAAGGCAGATGCTTCCAGTCCGATAGAATCTCTTTTTACTCGATTGAAGAAATATATATAAAGCTCTTTCACGGTACCACCCTAAATTTTCAGAAATCTTATTCTAGTATAGGGTAATATTTTATAATTTTTTGAGATGTGATAATAAGTTAATTAAAAAAAATGAGATTCTTTTGCTTAATAGACTATACATTTGACGTAAATCAAACTTAAAAATAAGAAAGAGAGATATATTTTTCGGATAGGTATCAATCCTGTAAACAATCTACAGCTGATTGATTTCCTTTTCAAAATGACAGTAATCCTTCAGAGATTTCCATTCTCCTCCCCATGTAAAGCCATGAGAAATAAACAGCTTATAGGCAAGGTCATCTCTGTCGATCTTGTATGCGAATTTATTTGAACGATCGCAGTATTCCCTTGAATCCTTCGGCTGAACAAAGAAGGTTCCGTCCTTTTTCACTCTGCAGTAAGGATTGGTGCGGGGATTAAGATCAACTGCCAGGCCTCTTGCATGATAGGAGAGGAAGTTTGAGCCGGTAATATAGCGGAAAACGAAGCTGTTGGTGTTGTTTGCGCCCATCTGAATCTCATCATCGGCATTATAAACATCAGCAAGCTGCATGCGCTCAATAGGATATTTATTCTTGTACAGGATAAAGAAAATCTCGCGAAGATCCTCTGCAATAGCTTTATTGCAGACCATTTCGCCCAGTCTTACCTTACCGTCATAATCAGAGTGAAGTACTCTGATATAGCTCAGATCACTTCTTTTTATATAAGGATTCTCATGGTATGACCTGCCCTGCATTTTCTCCCATACAGAATCAGGAATGTCACTTATGGTGAAAAAACTGTTTTCCCCGTAGAAATCCAGAAGCTGTGCATCAATAACATCTCCACCCTCAAGATTAATGGAAACAAGATCATCCAGCGTTGAGGCTGATGAAATGTTCATGCATGTTAAGGCCAGAGAAACTAGTAAAGATGAACAGTTTTTTCTTAGGGAAATAAAAGACATAAATTATCCTCCTGATCTTCTAAGTATACATGCAAATTAATGCACTATACTTTCTACGTACAAAATGCTCCTTAATCGGGAGATATTCATGGCACCAAACAAATAGATAAACACGGCGAATTTTGTATAATACGTTTTTCTTTCAGGAAAATTGCGCTTATTTACCAAGTGAATGCGATATAAATGCCATTTTATTGATAAATTTTTTTAATCTTTTTTTTAAGAAAATGTTACACAGGTCAAAAATGGTATACAATAGCGCATATTTTTTTTCTAAGAACTCATAAGTCAGAGTTAATTATCTTGGGGTTTACCACATGGATGTTCAGAAGATCCGTAACATTGCTATTATTGCTCATGTTGACCACGGAAAAACAACATTAGTTGATAAATTACTACGCCAGTCTGGTACTCTTGACCGTAACGAAATCGGCCAGGAACGTATCATGGACTCAAATGATATCGAAAAAGAGCGTGGTATTACTATTCTTTCAAAAAATACCGCTATCAACTGGAAAGATTACCGCATTAATATCGTTGATACCCCAGGCCACGCCGATTTCGGTGGTGAAGTAGAACGTGTTATGTCTATGGTTGACTCAGTATTACTGCTGGTTGACGCTGTAGACGGCCCAATGCCACAGACACGTTTCGTAACTCAGAAGGCTTTCGCTGCAGGTTTAAAACCAATCGTTGTTATTAATAAGTGCGATCGTGAAGGCGCAAGACCTGACTGGGTTATTGATCAGATTTTCGATCTGTTCGACAATCTTGGCGCAACAGATGAGCAGCTGGATTTCCCAGTTGTTTATGCATCAGCATTCCAGGGCTGGGCATCTTTAGATCTTGAGAATCACGGCGATAACATGGAGCCTTTATTCCAGGCTATCGTTGACAAGGTAAGCCCTCCAGATGCAGATCTTGAAGGTCCTTTCCAGATGCAGATTTCATCACTTGATTTCACCTCATACGTTGGTGTTATCGGTGTTGGCCGTGTAAAGCGCGGTGTAGCAAAGGCAAATCAGCCTGTAACCATCATTGATCGTGACGGTAATACCCGTACCGGTAAGATTGGTCAGGTTCTAGGTTATCTAGGCCTTCACAGAACTCAGGTTGAAAGCGCTGAGGCTGGTGACATTATTGCTGTTACCGGTTTAGGTGAGCTGAAGATTTCAGATACCATCTGTGACAACACAGCTGTTGAAGCTCTGCCAGCTCTATCAGTTGATGAGCCAACAGTTTCTATGAACTTCTGCGTTAACACCTCTCCATTCGCAGGTCGTGAAGGTAAGTTCATCACTTCAAGAAATATTGAAGAGAGACTTCGCGAGGAGCTTGTTCACAACGTTGCTCTACGCGTTGAAGCTACAGAAGATACCGACAGATTCAAGGTATCAGGTCGTGGTGAGTTACACCTTTCAGTTCTGATTGAAGAAATGCGTCGTGAAGGCTACGAGCTGGCTGTATCACGTCCAGAGGTTATCCTTCACAAGGAAGGCGGCAGAACTCTTGAGCCATATGAGATTCTAACCTTAGATCTTCAGGAAGAGCATCAGGGTCCTGTTATGGAAGAGCTGGGTCTTCGTAAGGGCGAGCTGAAGAACATGGTTCCAGATGGAAAGGGTCGTGTTCGTTTAGATTACCGTATCCCTGCACGTGGACTTATCGGCTACCAGTCACTATACATGACTCTGACTTCAGGTACCGGTTTAATGTTCCATACCTTCGACAGCTACGATGAGTATGCAGGCGGCAGCATCGGTGAGAGACAGAACGGTGTTCTGATTTCTAATGATACCGGTAAGGCTGTTCCATACGCTCTATGGTTCCTACAGGAGCGTGGCAGACTGTTCGTATCTCCAGGTGAGGAGATCTACGAGGGTGAGGTTATCGGTTTACACGTTCGATCAAACGACCTGACTGTTAACCCATTAAAGACCAAGAAGCTGACCAACGTTCGTGCTGCAGGTTCAGACGATAACATCATCCTGACTCCAGCAGTTAAGATGACTCTTGAGCAGGCTCTTGAGTTCATCAACGAGGACGAGCTGGTTGAGGTTACCCCTCAGAGCATCAGAATCCGTAAGAAGAATCTGTCTGAACTTGATCGTGTTCGCGCATTCAGAGCCGCTGGCGGTAAGAAAGCTGACGAATAATACTCAGGTTTAGAGTCCTGAAAGCCTGTACCATTTTGGTGCAGGCTTTTTTATTTCCATAAATGTTATATATATCAAAACATTATCCCTATATTCCGTCATTATTCGTAAAAAACTGCACTATTATTGTGCCTTTTTCAAATTCTGTGATAAAGTGTAAGAAAATATCACATGCACTATTATAGAACGTTATAGGCAGTCTGATGTCCGAAATAGATAAGGAAAATGTATTAGAAAACCTGACAACGGCGGTTATGATCACGGATAACGAGATGAATATCCTGTATGCCAATACCGCTGCTGAACAGTTGTGTGGAATTTCGCGAACTCGTCTAAAGTCACAGAAGTTACAGGATCTGGTAGACAGGGAGGAAATTGCACTGATAGATACGTTGAATAATCCAGACTTCAACGTCAATTTCCAAGGTTTCTCCGCCGCTGACGTGCGTTTCACTCCTTATCCTGGCAAAACATCAAAAGCCGACCTCACTATCTTCCAGTATACAGACAATAAATTTGACGGATTCCTAGTTGAAATCCACCCAATAGCCCATCAGGAAAAACTAATCAATCAGGCCCAGCAGAACTTCCAGTTCACCGCAGCCCGAGACCTCATCAGAAACCTTGCTCATGAGATTAAAAATCCTCTGGGTGGCATCAGAGGCGCAGCTCAGCTTATTGAGATGACCTATGCTGACAAGGTGGAGAATATAAAGGATTACACCAAGGTTATTATCGAACAGACTGACAGACTGAAGGTTCTGGTTAACAACCTTTTAGGTCCTCAGCGTCCAAATCCTTTAACCCAGGTTAACATTCACTATCTGATTGAAAAGGTCTTAAAGCTTGTTCAGCTTCAGGATAACTGCAAGAGAATTACAATCAAGAAAGATTACGATCCATCTCTGCCTGAACTGCCTCTTGATTCAGATTCAATCGAACAGGTTATTTTAAATATCGTCAACAACGCAATTGACGCTCTTGATAACGAGGTATTTACCGATCCTGTAATCAAGATTAAAACCCGCGCAAGTTTCAGAACAATCATAAGAGAAACCAAGTACCCGCTGTGCATGGTTGTTTCAATCATAAACAACGGACCACAGATTTCCGAACAGTTAAAGAAGACCTTGTTTTATCCAATGGTAACCACCAAGCCTAACGGCAACGGTCTGGGATTATCACTGGCTCTGAACATAATCGAACGTCATAATGGAACCATTGAGTGTCTGTCAGATGCTCACGAAACCGCTTTTAGAATAATTTTACCAGTCAAAACAGAAAATCACGGAGAATACCGATAATGAATCCAATGATTTGGGTAATAGACGATGATGCAAGCATTCGCTTTGTTTTCGATAAGGCTTTGGATGTAAACAGCATTAATCATCGTCTTTTTGAAAACGCTGAAGCTGCACTTGAAGCTATTAAGAAAGAAACACCTGATGTTATCGTTTCAGATATCAAAATGCCTGGCATTGATGGTCTTGAGCTAATCAAAGCAGTTCACGAGGTCGATGAGAACATTCCTTTCATTATCATGACAGCCCACTCAGATCTGTCAGCTGCTATTGATGCCTTCAATGAGGGCTCATTTGAATACCTGCCAAAGCCATTCGACATTGATCAGGCTGTTGCAGTTATCAGAAGAGCAGCAGTTCACAGAGTAAACATGCTTCAGCTTGTTAGCCAGAGAAACCGTAACACTCTTATGGCCTCACCAGTTGAGCAGAAGGATGAGACAGAGATTATCGGCAAGTCACCTGCAATGCAGGATGTATTCAAGTTTATCGGTCGTGTTTCCAAGACCGATTTACCTGTACTGATTCACGGTGAAATCGGTACCGGTCGTGGTCAGGTTGCAAAAGCTCTGCACAATCACGGTGAGAGAACCGGAAAGAGTTTTGTTTCTATCAACATCTCATCAATTCCACAGGAAATGGTTAAGTATGAGCTGTTCGGTGACATTACCAAGGATCCTTCAACCTGCGCAATTGCAAAGGCAGAAGGCGGTACCCTGTTCATCAGTGAAATCAATGATCTGCCACTGGACTGCCAGTCAAGACTGTTAAAGCTTCTGCAGACAGGCGAATACACCAATATCGACAGCACAACAGCAATCAAAGCAAACGTAAGAGTAATTGCCTCAACTTCTCAGGATTTAGAGGCAAAGATCGCCAAGGGTACATTTAACTCTGATCTTTTCTACAGACTGAATATCATCAACATCAATATTCCTCCTCTAAGAGACAGAAATAATGATATTCCTCTTCTGACCAAGCATTTCCTTGCACAGGCAGCTCAGGAAGGCCATACCGAGCCTAAGAAGCTGACTTCAGAGGTTCTGGTATTCCTATGCCGTCTTCCATGGCCTGGCAACGTTCGTCAGCTGAAGAATCTATGTAAGTACCTGACCATCATGGTAACAGGACGTGATATTCAGCTTGTAGATCTTCCATCTGAGTTCCTGCATGCAAACAACACTCAGAACAAGAGTACCTCAGGCGGTGCTGTGGCTAAGGAAAATCAGTCATGGCAGGATATGCTCAGAAGCTGGGTTGATGCAAAGCTCAAGGCAGGCGAGAGAGACATTCTAAATGAGGCTGTACCTGAGTTTGAGAAGGTTATGCTTGAAGCTACCCTTACCTTTACAGGTAATCACAAGCAGGAATCAGCAAAACTTCTTGGCTGGGGTAGAAATACTCTGACCAGAAAGATTAAGGAACTGAATCTGAAATAATCGCAAATTTTAGTTCATAGTAAAGCAATTTTTGAGTGCAGGCTGGTTTTCCAGACCTGCATTTTCTTTATCAGAGCAAATTTTTTTTCAGTGAAAACGCCTCTATTCTGAGAGCCTCATCAAATAATATTCTTTATATTCAGACAGTTAATTGAGTATTAGTTTTTAGTTATAACAGATGATTAAAAATTAGTATTAGCCAAAAGATTTTTAAAATATAAGAATAGCAATATCGAAAGATACTAAAAAAAATAACAATCATATAACAATAAAAATTAAGGAATATTATGAAAAAGAATCTGCTATATCTTCAGAAAGAAGCTATCTTCTTATCTGACAGAAGAATCACCCTAAACAAATACTCCGACAGCACTTCTGACTGTATGTGTATGTGCATGTAGCACACTAATCTCACTGATATTTTCCATTAGTTTTTTTTAATAAGTTTTATTTAACAGCGTAAAAGCCGAACGGAGTTTTATTATGTCCAAGTTATCAAAGAAAAATATTTTACTTACTGTTTTTTCAGCATTTTTAGCTTTAACCTTAACTGCCTGCAACGATGAGGGCAGCAAATCAGCAAAGGCTGATACTGTTCCTGAGCATATCAAAATCGGCGTAGTTCCAGGACCTTACAAGGATCTTCTGAAGAATCATCTGACTAAGGTTGTCGAAAGCCGCGGTCATAAGCTTGATTTTGTTGAGTTTTCCGACTGGGTACAGCCTGATTCAGCACTTGATGCAGGTGAAATTGATGCCAACCTGTTCCAGCACTCAATCTACCTTAAGGCAATTGTTGAGAATCAGGGCTTAAAGCTTGATGAAGTTATCAACGTACCAACACTAGGCTTATTTGCTTTCTCTGAGAAGGTTAAATCACTTGATGATCTGAGAGATGGTGCCCTGGTTGCACTGCCTAATGATGCAGTAAATCTGTCACGTGCATTAAGATTCGCCCGCGATGCAGGCATTATCACCCTAAAGGCTGACAGAGATGATCTCAAGGCATCTATTGCTGACATCGACAAAAACCCTAAGAACTTAAACTTCGTGCCAATGGAAGCTGCTCAGCTGCCACGTTCTCTTGATTCAACCGATCTTGCTTTAGTTCCTGGCAACTATGCATATGAAGCAAAACTGCCATTTGACAAGGCTCTGGCAAAGGAGAAGGTTTCTGAGCCAATCAAGCTTGTGGTTACCGTACAGAGTGATCGTGTAAACACCGTTGGAGCCTTCTTAAAGGACGCAGTTGCAAGCCGTGAATTTACCTCATCTGTAAATGCAGATCCTCTATACAGGGATTTTGCTAAGCCAGAGTGGTGGCCTGCAAACTAATACAGAAGAATAATAACCTTTAGTGGAAAGAAAAATAAAAATGATCAGATTCGAAAATCTAAGTGTTAAGTTCTCGCATACCGACGCTGAATATACAGCAGTGGACCGCGTTAATCTAACCATTAACAAAGGCGAGTTCTTCGGAATAGTAGGCGCATCTGGTGCAGGTAAGTCAACACTGGTTCGCACGGTTAACCTGCTGCAGAAGCCTACCTCAGGTAATGTGTACATCAATGGGGAAAACATCGTAAACTACAGCGGACAGAAGCTTAGAAACCTAAGATTAAACATTGGTATGATCTTTCAGCACTTCAACCTGATATCAAATGCCACTGTCTATGACAAC
>JAGDBH010000014.1 GCA_017959135.1 Succinivibrio sp.
AAAGCTCTTCCCCATCTGATACCAGATACGGGTAACAGGATCATAGGTTAATCTTGATGGATCAGTACTCACAGGGACAAGATCATCCGGATACTCCATAACATAAAGACCAATCGAATAACCGAGTTCAGACCCGAAGAATATACAGTTGTAGTAATCAGTATAGAAAGGAGTGAAATCTGCGATATTTGAGGCTATCCTGATTTCCCTTTCGATTTCAGGAGTCAAGCCCTCTTTTAAAAGTCTTTGACTGTAATGAACATAAGGAACATTAGAAATCACATCCTTATAAAGAGCATTTGGAAGCTCCCGTTCCTTATAGTTTTCAGGATGCTCAAGGAAACCGACAAAGGTATCGCGTAACAGAGTAACATCTTCAGTGATTTGTTCAAGCTCGGTAGTCAAAAGTTCAGATACAGACTCATTAAGACAGGTAAGACGTCTTTTCTCTTCCTTTAATGCCTGTTCCTCTGCTCTTGAGGTAACCATTACCAGATTGTTTTTTTCAATTTTATCTATGGTAGATACTAAGAAATAGTTTCTAATTGGCGAGAAAACAGCAAAGCCAAGAATAAAAAGCAGACTTCCACAAAGAGCTGCAAAAGTTAATTTTTTTCTCAATGACTTTGTATGGAACACAAAACTCACCTGCCCAATATGCCTATCTTATTTGAATTCTATGACAATTCTTAAGAAGATGAGTTTGTTATCTACGCAATATTTGAGTCATGTAAAAAAAAATGTCCCTTTTTCATATTTTTGGTAACTAATTGATCTCTCTTAATTTAAGAAATCAGTAGTCTACAAAAAAGGACAAAACAGATTAGATTACGCTTCTGTATCCGGCGTAGGTGCATAGAAGCCCAAGTACAACAGTGGTTATTAAGTAGACTATCCCCTGAAAGGTTCTGCCTTCGTGAATCATGGTGAAGGCTTCAAGATTGAAGGTACTGTAGGTGGTGAGTCCGCCTAGAAAGCCTGTTACTACCAGAGGCTTTGGAATGTAGGTGAAGATTGCAAATTTCTGCGTAAAAAGAACTGCAAGCAGACCGATTAAGAAACATCCCAGAAGATTACAGCATAAAGTTCCGTAGACTGAGTGAACAAAGAGTTTTCGAGAGAATGCGGTAATAAGGAAGCGTAAAGCGGATTCGATGCCTCCGCCAATGAACACGCATAATACCTGCATCAACATGATAGCTCATGACCTCTACTTTAGAATAAAGAATACAACCGGGAAGATTACCACAAGAAACAGTGCCGTGGTAGAAACAAATGATGCTACCGGAAGATTTACATTAAGCTTATAGAGTTTTGCGGTAAGTACTGCGTTAATTGCGGTTGGAGCAAGTGCGCAGATTAAAAGTGAGTTTAAAAGCACTCTGTCTGTAAAGAAGATATGTGCTGTTATATAGATTGAAGCAGGTACAATCAGGAATCTGACAATCACAATATCAAAAACCTTAAAGTAATAATGGCGGATCTTTGAAAAGTTGATTAGAAATCCTACTGGAACCAGAGCCACCCAGGCGCCAAAATGAACCAGGAAGTGGAAGAAGGTGGTAAGAGCTTCAGGACGTTCAACTCCCTTGGCATTCAGATACAGACCAATACAGATTCCAACTACGCTGATCTGATTCCAGCTTACAAATTTCTTTAGGATACTTGTCTTTTTAAGCTCAGTTGAAAAAGCTGAGATATGCCTGTTGTAGTAGTACTGAGCCAGAGGAAAGCACAGCACCACCAGAAGAAAATTCTGACATGAGGCAATAATCTGGCTGTAGGCAAATCCCACATCGCTGTAGAGAATAAAGGCACACACTCCACCCAGAGTTCCGACATTGGAGAGCATTACACTCATTATATATGCCCCCTGTGAGAGCATATTCCTATAGCGTCTTGCAAAGGTCAGATAGCCGACAATACCAGGGACAATAACAAAAAGAGAGCCGAATGGCAGCAGAATCAGAACATCCCAGATCAAAGGCAGAGCCCAGAAGCTGAATAAGGCTGTCAGAGTACAGATTCCAAGAATATTGAATTTGATTATAAAGTAGTTAATTCTGTCTGTAATTATATGATTCTTATGTAGAAAATATCCAACTATCAGGGGAAGAATCAGATCTGTAAGCACAAACAAAAGTCTGTAGTTATCTTCAAGCACGATACATACCTAAATCGTCAAAATCGCAAATATATCACAAGCGTGTAACTATACACCTATTATCACGTATTTATGATGCTGATAATAAAAAATAATTGTTAGATGAGAAAAAAATACAGATTTAAGAAAATAGCTTAATAACAAAATACGCATGTTCTTTTCAGAAAAAAACAAGCTTATAAGCCATTTTCAGACTTAACTATGAGTATTATCTATAGCAGCTGGAAGGAACAGATCTCTTAAAGCAAAGATAAATGAGGTAAATTTGACCAACTAATGGCATCATCACTAAAAGTGAATAGGAAGGATTCTTTCCGATATCTCTTATTCTTCTGCGTACACAGAAAAAACAGTAAAGCAGAGTCAGAACAGCTGGTAGCATAGATGAGAGTTTTAGAAAACACTGAGATACCCCATCTGTGTATTTTTCAGGATAAAGTACAGCAGACTGCTCCACCACCATACAGGAAAGAATTGACACAACCAGAAGAACTGTAAACAGAGCAAAAGGAGCCCTCTTCATAACCTTTTTCTGTTTTTTTTCCAAATAATCGTGCTTTTCAACAATATCTATTAAAGGGCGGCCACACATAGAACAGAATTCAGCTTTTGCGCTGACAGGATTGCCGCAGTATTTGCAGATCATTTATTTGCCTCGACTCATTTTTTTCCGCGAGAATATATCACAGAAGAAATATATTTCACATAGAAAAACATGTGAAGCTGTACTTCCCCAAAACACTCAGAATGCTTACCGGTTCAGTGATTTCATAATATGTAACAATTTTTTTTCAAGGTAAAACTTATATTTTGTAAATTAAATTGTACACACAGTCAAGATTTAAAAGATCGTACCTTGATAACTTGAAATGCTAATTTAAGATTAAAAATGCAACAAAAGTTACACCTGTCTACTTTTGTCATTTCCTAAAAAACATCTTAAAAATCAAACAAAACATAAGGAGTTCGTATGGACTTTAAACCTCTAAAACTCTCTGCCTGTGCAGTGATAGTCGCAATGGCTCTGACCGGATGCACATGCAAACAGACCGCTGATGATAATGGTCGAATCAGAGTAATTCACAGTCAGGCTCAGATGGATGCACTACTTGGCTTTGACGGGGAATGGAACAGCGCAACCGCCACAGGATTCCTCTCAGGAGATGTCAGGGAATGGAGAGCTGCTGATACAGGACTTCCTTTTGATGGTGTAATTATAGCATCAGGTGCGAATGTAAAAGTATGTCTGCCAGGTGAAATACAGAAAGAAAAGAATACCTTCTACATTCCTGCAGGCAAGTTTGTTCTGGTACAGAAAGGCGGTAAGCTTCAGGTTCACAGCGGACTAAACAAAAAAGACTTTGACCACACCACTCTGATAGTCGGTGGAACCGGAACCTCCAATTCCGCAGTTTCAAAATCCCCTGCTGACAAGAATGCACTGACCGCAGGAAGTATCTTCAATCCTAACTATACCCACGCTCTTGAAATTCAGGAGGGAGGAACCTTTATCCTAGGTTCAGATAAGGAAGATGCAAAGAATACCAAGGGACCAGATGCCAAGAAATTAGGCGAAGCAGACAATGCTGTTCTATGGCTGGCTGACGGACGTTCTATTGCAGAGAATGGTAAGAAGAGTCCTTATGCAGGAGACATAAAAGTTGATGGTCTTCTGAAGGTCTCAAGTGCTGCTGGTGCCGGTGTTGCCAAGATAAGAACAGTCAGAAATCTTCAAGGTAAGGGAACTACTCTGACCGGTAAAGGAAAGCTTTTAATTGAAGGTTTGAACAAGACTCACGGCAATGCGATTTTCGCAATTAACGAGTTTGACCGCGGCGCTTTATCTGACGGCTTTGATCGAAAGGATGTTCCTGAAATCACTTTAGGTGCAATTGAGATCATCGGTCATGGCGTAGAGGGAATCTACAATCCTGACGGCTCAGTTGACGGCAGTCCAGGCTACAGAAACAATGCCAATGCAGGCTTCTACTATGTTGGCGCAAACGGAACCATTGATGTTGGCAGCATGATTGTAAAGAGTACCAATCCAGGTGTAACCGCCGACTCAACAGTTGCTCTTGCAAACTTCAACACTGCTGCAGGAATTCTGGGTGGCAAAGTCACAAAGAAAGGTCCAAAGGTAAAGCTTGGCGAAGTAATCATTGAAAATCAGGCTACGGATGATAAGGACGGACCTCTGTCAGCAATCTACACAGTACAGGGAGTTATCGACTCTACAGTAACCGGAAAGGTCAGTGTAACTGCTCCTGGCGGTGGCGCAGCAGCTATCGTTTCAACAGGACATGCCCGCTGGACCGGACCTGAGAAGACAAAATCCGTAATGGGTGATGTTACCGTAACAGCTAAAGGCAGAAATGCATTCTTCCAGACCAATACCTTTAAAAACTACGGTACTACAGTTAACGGCAATCTCTATGTTCAGGGATATGACGACGGTACAATTGCCAAGTTCGTGGGCTCTGTTCCTCCAGGACCAGACATGGGCAAGGCAGTTAAGTTAGGTCAGGCACCAAATGCCGAGGATGTAAGACACGAACAGCTACTTGTTCAAGGAGGAAAACTAACTGTCACAGGAGAAGTCAGTGTTGAGAATACCGCACAGGGGCATCCTACGACAATCAGAGTCAATCGCAAGGCTCGCGCTCAGTTAGGATCTCTTAAGGTTAACAACGAACAGATTCAGCCTGTGAATAATCTGAAAAAACTCATAACCTCTGATTCTAAACTTATAAACAAAGGAGTATTAAATATCGAACAAACAAAGTAATTGAATTCTTAACCATGTAGATATCGGCTCAGACGGGGATTTTCATCCCCGTTTCTATTATCTCGAGCTTCTTTCTAAATAGAAATTCCTACTGCTTTTCATTGATAATAAAGATTATTTTTAAAAATGTGACACTAACATATTGTTTTTACTATGTTTCACCTTGAAAACACCGAATCAATATCTAATCTTAAAAATATAAGCAGATTATTTATTGAGTTAACTGATTATTTTGGACAAAGAGGAAACAGCGATGAGTATAAAGAACACCCCACAGATCATTCTTATCTCCGCAATACTTACTGGCTGTGTAAATACAATTGATACCACAGATCTTGAGGTTGTTCCTTCAAACGAAACACTTATGGCACTTGAAACAGACAACATTCAGCTGATTCAGGATAAGAAGACAGAATACAAATTCCTAAAAATACAGCCAGCCAATAAAACAGAGAAATGCGAAATTGCATATCTGACCAACGAAGGAGATCTTTCTGTACAGAACGGTCAGTTCTTCTGGGATGGAAACTGTACCAATGGTAAGGCAGACGGTATTGGCCGACTGTTCGTAAAATATGAGACAACTGATAGCGAACAGATTGTTGAGTACAGTGACAATCAGACTCTGATAAATATTTATCTTATCAATGACAGAAAGAACAAAACGCTTTATAAGGGACAGGCTGAAATCGACCTTGATGAGAAAACTCAGTTTGGTTACTTCAGAACTGTAACACCTAAAAAAACTAAATACGGTGAGCTCACAACCGACATACTTGAGACCAGGGATGTAACCTATATATACAGGTACAATCAGGACAATTCATTTGAAGAATATACCAAATCA
>JAGDBH010000103.1 GCA_017959135.1 Succinivibrio sp.
AATTACAAATTTTTTTTGTTATATATATAACTTATTGATTTATAAAATAATAATTATACTTAAATAAAAAAATATAATTATATTATTAAATTAGATAGACCAAGACAAAACGAGTTAAGAAGGAAGTCTTCTTATAGAAAAGGTTATACGAAAATAGAAAAGTCCTCAGACGAGGACCTGATAAAATGAAATTATTATTTTACAGACAACTTTACTAATACTTTAAAACTATATAGACAATAACGCCAGCTGCAAAAACCATTGCACCAACAGCTGCACATACGGGGATCATTTCTCTCTCCTTGCAGTCACAGCATAAATAATAATCAGGAAAACAAAAACAAATATATCTACCCATATTATAGGGACTATAACTGCTTTTCTCCAATCATTATACTGCTGAATTTTATAACAGATTCCAGCATAAAAAATCTTCTTTCTAATTTCATATATACCTCAAATTGATACTCATATACTCCTTACAATGTTCAATATTCTTTTTTTTCTTTCAGAATTCTCTATTTCCCTGAATTTCTGCTGATAAGAAACCTGTATTTCTTTAATGACAGACCTGAACCTGACTCAAATCCACCAGAAGCTCCGGTCATAAGTGAAGACATAACAGGAGGCAGTGATTTAGATAAGACATACATAAACAGGGATATGAAGATCATCACCATACACTCAGAGTGCTTTAGCACGCTGATTCCATCCTCGTATAATCTGGTGGCATCAATAACATCATTGAGAATTTTGCAGCCTACTTTAGTGATAATAAGCACTGTAACAAGCTCAAGACCTTTTGATATCAGAAGCTTTAGGTAGTTCACAGCAAGATGTCTTGTTGCTTTAAGTCCTCCAAAGCCAAGAACAAATACCCCGATTACACATAAGATCTGAGCTGTAAGATAAATGCTGACAAAACGCAGAATTACAAAGAACATAACCACAGAAAATAAAATCATGCAGACAATGATCTGAATCTTCGAAACCAGTCCCAGGACATTTGAAGTCATAAGATTGTTAATCTGTCTGTCGATATTGAAAACCAGATCTATAAGCTCCGACGGTCCCATATAATTGTTATCAACCATGGTTACAAAGGAGTCAATAATAGACTTGCCGATTGCGTAGTCGTTGCTTAATAGATAATAGAAAATACCCGTAAAAAGCACACTGGTAACAAGTGACAGGAAAAAATCCGAAAAATCACCATTAAAGACACAGCGTATGCCTGTCATCACCAGATTTAGAGGAACCAATAGCCAGAACAGGCGCATGGCAGCCTGATGAATGGGAACAGCACTGTCATTTACACATGAGACAAATTCTTCTATGAGAGAATTTAATATTCCATCGGCATTAAGTTCGACAGCTGCAGCAGAACCGGATAAAAATATACAAAATAGTACTAGGAATTTCACTTACAGTACCTACATTGTCACATCAAGATGGTGTGATTTTGTCTGATTATCGTTGCGCAGAAAGAGCTCATCGGCCTTCTCTTTAAGCTGCTCCTTTTCATGAGCTTTAGTAATTTCACTTGCGGAGATTCTGTTAAGATCAGAAATCTGAGCTGTAAGCTGAACCAGTGCATTAGCCTGTGTGGCATTAACCTTTGAGAGAGTATCAATAGAATCATTAAGACCTAAAGATGCCTCAGACTGCATGGAGAATTCATTGAGCTTATCAATGCTTTCAAGAAGCATCTTCTGAGTTTTTACAGCATTCTCTTTTGTATGAGCACAAACAGATAGAGCATCATTATCAATCATCTGATTTAGTTTTCTGAAATTACATGATTCGCTTTTCATACACTTAAGCCAGGAATCTGATCTGATGGCATCTTCAGAATAGCCTGCAGCAGACTCTGTACTTTTGGCAAACGCATAGCTGGCCTCAAGAAGCATCATGGAATTCTGATTAAGCTCATAAACCTCTTTCCATGCCTCCTTGTTCTGGAAGTTTGAGTTATTCTCCTCTCGAGAATTCTCCTTTACAAAATACTTCTCAAGTCTGTTTGCCTTGCTGGTATTATCCTCAGACCAGGCTTTAATGGCCTTATAGGTTGAATTAAGCTTATCAATCATCTCATTGCCCTGATGATAGGTCATACCAGATGACTCAGCAAAAGCCAGATTGAAGATGAGATAACACACCGTACATAGCAGAATAAAATTAGTATTTAATAAAGTACTCTTCATGATTTGCTCCGTAAGGCTCTTTGAAGAAAATATCCTTAGTTAGAGAAATGGTAAATTTATATCCAGGCTGAACTTTCAGAGTTGGAGCCAGATTTATGTTTCGCTCAATAATCCTGCTCAAAGCTTCAGAAACATCAGATGAAAGTTCTCTTGCCTGAGTTGTATAAAGTGACTCCATACCTGATGAATTTCTATAAGTCTGCTGTACTGATGTAGCTGCAGTAGTAATTGAAGACAGAAAAAAGCAGTTACTTAGAATTCTGAATAGATGATTGTCTACATCAGCATCAAAACCGGCAAAACCATCAGAAGACTGTCCCGGCATTGAGCCGATGTTTATGGAATGACCATTAGGAAAAATAATACGGTTAAAGCCTAAAAAAAGACGCTGAGAGCCGAAAGCTGCTGTTGCCCCATACTGACCTAGTAGCTTTGAGCCTCTTGGAATTAAAAGGAACTTTCCTCTAATGCTGTCTTTAATATCGCGAGTCACCATGGCGCTTATCTGACCAGGAAGCTCTGAGTTAATACCTGTTGACAATATCGCTGGAATTACAGTTCCCTGCATCAGCGCAAACGGAGTCTTTGGTTTTACAACTTCATTATCAAGAACGAAACTTTCTCTATCAAAAACGTCATATTTGCTGAGTGTCTGATTCTCCCTGTCATAGTCTGACTCGCGCTCATCAGTTGATGAGAAAATATTGTCTTCTGTTTTATGAACAGCATTTACAGTCTTGCTGCCTGAACTGCCTGATTCAGTATCATGGTTAAATCTAAGCTCAACTCTTGTAGGAGCTGTTTTGGCTCTGGTGTACATAGCCTGTCTTTGTGGATTTACCTGTAAAGACTTTGGTTTTACATTTTCAGATACTAAATTATCATCGTCTGAATATGAGTTATCTGTGACTCTGGTGTTTCTATCAAGTAGATTCCCTTTCTCTCTATACTTTATGTATTCACGCAGATAATCCTCACTCTCCAAAGAAGCTGTAGCTAAAGGACGCTTATCCTCTGATTCTTCATTTTGTGCTACTGTTCTGTCAGAAGAATTGTCAGCAAAAGCCTCCTTTGCATCGTATCTTGAAGGAAGATTATTAGTATTTGCATCTGAAGAGGCACTCGAGTTCTTTGTAAGACTTAAAGCCACCTTATCAGCATATTTCAGACTGGACTCTACACTGTACTCTTTGACTTCAGACTTTACTACGCTATTCACAGGAGAATTGAAAAAAAAGCCTGTGAGCACAATCAGAAGAATGCTCAGTGAAGCACCGATGGTAATGATATAGCCCCATTTCCTTGAGACCTGACCGGTTCTGATTCTCTCAAACATTATCAGCTTTCCTTTTTGATATCTGCATAGATGGAATTACTGTCAGAACCGCTGACAAGTCTCAGATGATCATAAATACCGTCAATGACAAAGGTATGATCTTCAACTCTGAAATTTAATAGAGCAGTTTTCTCCTCACCAAAGAGTGGCAGCCCATCCTCTGTAACTCTAAAGACTGTAGGAAGGTCTTCGTTATGAAGATCAGGAGGCAGCTGAATATAGGTATTCACACCATCATCAAAGGCATTTAAAGGTAGGATAGAATCATCTCCCTCAACTGAATAGGCATAGTTTCGTTTTTCACCGCCTGCTCCTGTGACCTCAGTTGGTTCATACTGATAGGAAACAGTTGAATAATCCGAAGCTGTCCTTTGTGAAGATGCCAGAGAATAATCAAACCGGTCTTTGGTATCCCCGCCATCATAATAAGGAGAATTGAGCTTTAAAGAAGTTCCCGGGTAGTTAAAACTAACTGCCGGCATAAAATCCTTTTGTGATGATTTAAGGGCGATGTGATATGTTCTTCTGTTCGTAGTAATGATTAGTGAAGTTTTAAGTCCATTATCCAGAGCCTTGACCACAATATGCTCGGTTCTGTCAGCTCCGCTTCCTGAAACAGCACTGTCAATAAGCCATCTTGTGGAATCACCAAGCTGTACGGTAAAGACTCTCTCTCCTTTCTCCATTGAAATATCAGTGATTTCAAACAGCGCACAGACAACTGTTGGAATACCGCTTCCATAAGAAAACACTACCTGCCCTGGCAGAACAGCCTGAGCCGAAACCTGTCTTTTATCAAGAGCATCCAGTTTCTGTATAGTGCTCAAATCTCTTGCATCAAGATATGAATCAGAATCCCCATAGTCGTCATAGCTTTCCGCAAAACAGGCAAAGGAGAATACAAGCATAGCCGCAAATACAGTCCTCTTAGGCATTCTCAGACTCCTTGGTTATCTTTCTTGAAGTCTTAATCTCGTAGATAAGTAATGACAGCGGATTTAGTCTTAGCTGTTCCACATTCTCAAAGCTTATACTACCGACTCTGTAACTTAGAACCGACTTGTAATGCTTTTCACTGAGATCATCAAACTTCTCGGTAATAAGGGTGTAATCAACTGCAAAGCTGTTATCAGAAAGTCTTGAGACACTCTCAATTTTCACTGTCTGAGAAGTATTTACTCCAGATTTAAAAAGTTCAGAGCCGTTATAGTAGGCATCCAGATGACGACGGGCCTGACTTTCAAGGTCAACCATTGAATACCCCCTGCGGACATACTCACGCTGCAGATCAGAGTCATGGCAGATAGAAAACACCTTTTCAATAAAATCACACATGAAGGCAGCAACAGCTGTTTCCGGTATATTCTCAGTAGCCTTGAGCTCCTCTGAGGCAAGAATGCTTCCCTGACGATCGACTGTAACAATGTATGGAATCACTTTTGGCTCTTTGTGGATGACCATAAGATAAGAAAGAGAGAAAAAGCCAAGTGCAAGACCACCGATACCTAAAACCATAGGAATGGCATTTTTCATGTAAAGCTCTTTTGAGATACTGTTTAAAGTAACAGAGCAGTTCTTTTCCTTTTTACTTAAAAACATTTTTAGAGCTCCCATACAAATTCCCCTCCCTCACTATTAAAGCGAAGATCCAGGTCAGAACGGTCCTTGGCAGTGAAGGATAATAGCTTGAGCTCAGTTTCTGAGATGGCCAGATTGAACTTCATGAAATTTCCTTCCTTATGTAAAAAGAGATCCTTTTTAGGTGTACCCTCATAAATATCC
>JAGDBH010000104.1 GCA_017959135.1 Succinivibrio sp.
AGCGATTAAAAGTAGTAAAACGATTAAAACTTGATACAACATAATAATAACGCACCCTATTTTGCGTACATTTAGACTGCAAAATGATACAAGTTTATGAAAATAAATTCAAGAACTTTTAACTGTCAGACTGACGAATAATTACATCGGCAATTCTCTGAGCCTTTGAACGAACGTCATCACGGTCCTCGCCTTCAACCATCACTCTGACTAAAGGTTCAGTTCCTGATTTTCTCAGAAGTACACGACCAGTTGTGCCTAATTCCTTCTCAACTGCCTTTACTTCCTTCATAACCAGCTCATCGGTTGTGATATCAATACCAGCAGTCAGGCGAACATTAATAAGTTCCTGAGGGAACATTACAAGTCCTTCTGATAGTTCTTCAATGTCCTTGCCTTCGTACATACATGCCTTTAGAACCTGAAGTGCAGAAACAATTCCGTCACCTGTTGTTGCATGATGAAGAGAAATGATATGACCACTGTTTTCACCGCCCAGCTTCCAGTTTCTCTCTAAAAGCTGTTCCATAACGTATCGGTCACCAACCTTTGCTCTGCAGAAATCAATGTTCTCGCGCTTTAAGGCAAGCTCTAAACCAAGATTGGTCATCAGAGTACCAACAACACCACCGTTCAGACGATTTCTTTTCTGTGTGTCTTTGGCAATAATGTACAGAAGGTTATCACCATCGCGAAGAACACCATGTCTGTCACACATTAGAACACGGTCACCGTCACCATCAAAGGCAATACCAAGATCCGCCTTGGTAGCTAGAACTTTGGCAACCAGAGCCTGAGGGTGAGTTGAACCAACCTCATCATTGATATTGATACCGTTAGGAGCATCACCGATAGTTATTACTTCAGCACCAAGCTCTCTAAATACAGATGGTGCAATATGGTAGGTTGCACCGTTTGCGCAGTCTAAAACAATCTTTAAACCTTCTAGACTGAACTGACTTGCAAAGGTTGACTTACAGTACTCAATATATCGGCCCTGTGCATCTTCCTGACGATATGCACGACCAAAATCTGAAGCGGCTGCAAGCTCAATTGAATCCTGATCTAGATACTTTTCAATCTCAAGCTCGATTTCATCTGGAAGCTTAGTACCCTGACCTGAGAAGAACTTAATACCGTTGTCAAAGTAAGGATTATGAGAAGCACTGATAACTACACCAAGATCTGCTCTGAAGGCACGGGTTAGATGAGCTACTGCAGGTGTAGGCATAGGTCCTAACATCACAGGAGACATACCGCCAGCAGAAAAACCAGACTCAAGAGCGGCCTCAAGCATATAGCCTGACAGACGGGTATCCTTACCGATGATTACCTTTCCGCCTTTTTTCTTACCTAAAACTTTACCAGCAGCTAAACCTAACTTTACAGCAAAATCAGGAGTAATAGGAAACTGACCTACACGACCTCTAACGCCGTCAGTTCCGAAATATTTTCTTTTCATTTGTTATTATCTCATTTAGTATTGTGATTCTTACCTAAACCACGAATTGCATCTCTCAGAGTTCTCAATCTTCTGACAATAGACTTAGATAATCGATATGGCTTGGTCTTTGCTGACATAATCTGCCAGAAACCTATAGCAATAGCAATCTCGCTTACATCAGAAGTTCTGATAATCTGTACTGATTTATCTGATGCACAGAATACCGCAGCTGTGAGAGAAAGTGTACGATTTTCTTTTAAAAGAACATCTTCAAGAGGAAGCTGACGAGGAATTCCTACACAGATTGGCAGAGCAAAACTCTTGAAGGATTCCAGTCTTCCGATAAGTCTGAGCTTAGAATTTACAGAAGCATTTATGATAGAAGGGTCTATTACAATTCTTTTTCTGGCAATACCGGAATTTAACAGTGAATCAATCTTGGCGTAGAAAAATTCAGATATTAAAGAAACAACATCTGTGTCATCTTCTACCCGTTCTGTTGGTTCACAGTGGATGCAGACTACTGCCTCGGAATCCTTGAAGGCCTTGATAGCCGCTTCTGAATCAAGTCCCTTTGATGTAATAATCATTGAAACTCCCAGTTTAATGGAGTTAATGATTACACTTGGATTGTCTGAGTTTACTGCAATTGGAACTGAAAGCTCTTTTAATAAAGCCTCAACTACACTGCAGACTCTTGACTCATCAACATCTTCAAGATTGAATTCGGTCTTCTTGGTTCCAACTTCTAAAAGTTCAGCTCCTGATTTAACAAAAGAATGAGCAAGTTCAACAATTTCTTCTATTGATCTAGAATCCTCTGGATATAGAACAATTGTGCCCATAACCTTAGTCAGACTCAGGTCCAAGCTCTTATTATCTGGCAATTTTAGTTTCATGCAATTCCTTATGTTATTTTGTCGAAAAAAGAACCGTCCTTTAAGACAAACACCGTAATACACTAGTTCAAGTATTACGGTGACAATAATAGATTAATACAATCTATACAGTATAAGTTTAGATTCTATTTCTTTACTTATCTTCTTTTTCTGATGAATCCTGTGACTTATCCTCAGAATCGATTCTTACATCATCGTTCTCCAAAGGCTTCTGAGACTCATCTGAAGACTCATTGTTATCTGATGAACCGGAATTATCATCAGTCTTATCTTCAGCTGAATCAGAGCCCGATGAAGTCTTGTCCTCATGCTTAGCAGGAGCTCTAACTTCACGACGATTCATAAGATCATCAATCTGATCTGCATCAATGGTTTCATATTTTAGAAGAGCATCTTTCATGTTCTCTAAAATATCCTTATTAGCCTCAAGCAGCTCAACTGCCTTCTGGTAACAGGTATTGATAATCTCGGTTACTTCCTCATCGATTGTTGCTGCGGTCTTATCAGACATTGCAACCATTGAAGATGAAGCGCCACCTAAATATGCAGAACCTTCATTATCCTTCTCATACTGCATTGGAGCCAGTTTCTTGGAGAAACCCCAGCGGGTAACCATATTTCTTGCGATCATGGTTGCTCTTTCAATGTCGTTTGAAGCACCGGTGGTTACAGCATCAGCACCAAACATCATTTCTTCAGCAATTCTTCCTGCAAACAGTGTTGAAATGTTTGAAAGAAGACCGCGTCTGCTCTGAGAAACTCTATCCTGCTCAGGAAGATACATGGTTACACC